>NZ_JAMXXL010000015.1:0-74700 GCF_024129685.1 Acinetobacter lwoffii
AAATAAAACCCAACTCAATCAAACTTAACTAAGTCACTGTTTTATCAGAAGTTTTAATCTTCATCACCGCCGATGGATGTGCATTCTACAGCATTTCAGAGCCCTTGCAACACCTTTTTCAAGAAAATCATTTTGTATGTATATTTTTTAAGCTTTTCGTGTGTTTTCATTCATTTTTTATACAAATTTGCTTAAATGATGTCTATTCGTGAATATAACGTTTATTATTTTCATACTAATAAGTAGTGCTACTTACACAGAAAAGGCCTCGGGTTACCTTATGCATCGTTCTATTTACTTATCTATATGTTTATTTTCTTTAGCCTCAAGCGCACATGTTTTCGCCGAGGTGGCCACCGATGTGGAAAATCTGGAAAACGAGCCTGCAAAAACGCCACTTAGAACAAAGATCTCAACCAAAGCGCAACAATTACAAACGCAACTGAAAGTTGATGCCAGTGCAGCACAAGCTGAAGAAGTTAAAGATCCTTTTCAGCCGTTAAATAGAAAGATCTATCAGTTTAATGATGCGATTGACCGCACCGTGGTACGTCCCATAGCCGTACAATATGTGGAAAAAGTTCCTCAAGATGTTCGTGGCAGCTATACCCAGTTCCGCAGTAACCTAGGTGAACCTTGGAATGTGGTGAATCAGCTGATTCAAGGTCGTCCTGCCCGCGCTGCTAAATCCCTAGGTCGTTTTACCATTAACACCTTAACAACTTTAGGACTGGCTGATCCAGCGCGTCGCCTGGGCTTGAGTCATGAAGAGGAAAAATTTGGAATTACCTTAGGTTATTATGGCGTGCCTTCTGGCCCTTATATCATGTTGCCATTTTTAGGTCCAAGTTCTGTCCGTGGCGTAATCGGTACTGCTGTAGATAGTCAAGCTCGTCCACAAAAATACATTCTCGAAGATGAAGATGGACTTTACTGGACTGATCAGTTTTGGCGTGCCATCGATACCCGTTCAGAAATACTGGACGTTGAAGGAGTGCTGACTGGCGATCGCTATGCGCAGATTCGCGATATTTATTTACAACGTACCAATTATGCAATTGCAGAAAAGAAAGGTACAGAACAAGATACGCTTTTCCTAGAAGATGATTTTGAAGATGACAATTCTGATGATGCACCCTCTAGTGATAGCAGCATTGAATCTTCAAACGAAGATCTTTAAGTTTAAGCTTCATGTATGATTGCTAGTGAAAATCTGTTCGCTAGCAATACTTTGCTTGTTATAGTACATCTTATAAACAATCCTGGGATTGAATCACTTTTTTATGTATTTCATTCAACCGACTCGTGATATTCCTTATTTAGATCAAGTGCTTGATACGCTTCCGCATGTTCAGATGATCTATCTGGATGATCATGAACTGTATGACTCTACGATTATTGCGATTGCAGATGTACATGATTATCTGAAATATAAGTGGAATCTGCCTACGATTGTACTGGCCTTAGAAAATGAAGGTACTGCTTTGGCTCAGGCCTGGGAACAAGGTGCTTTAGCCGGCTGGATCTGGAACAAGCTTCCCGAGAATCCAGATCTGGCATTACAAAAAATTGATGCACAATATAAGCGTAACCAGGATAGCCGTGACCTGCCTTCTGCTGCAGAACTACAAAAAAAATTGTTACCGAATCCGATTGAACTGACCAATTACGAGGTCGAAACCTATTTTCAGCCTTCAGCCTATCTTTCAGGGGATTGGTATGATTATTGGAAAATCAGCGACAAAGAAGTGATTTTCTATTTGGCCGATGTATCCGGACATGGCGTCACCAGTAGTTTGCTCACGTCCTGGATGGCAGCTTTCCATGGTCGCTCCAAGACGCCGCGCGAGCTGATCAAGAAGCTGAACGGTATGCTGATGCAGGAAAATATTGAAAAGCACATCACCATGATTGCCGGGATTCTTAATCTGGAAACCCATGTATTAAAATGGTCCAGCGCCGGACATTATCCACCACCAATTATATTTGAACCCAATCAAGAACCTAAAATCCTCTCTTCCAGCAGTTTCCCTTTGGGCTTAACCGAAGATCTTGAAGTTGAGGAAAATGAATGGGTATTAAGTCGCAATGCGCGCTTTATTATCTGTTCGGATGGCGCACTGGAACCTTTTGATGGTGGTTTAAATGAACAATTCTCGCAATTATTACACCATTTGCAGAATCAATCTTTTCAGGCTCCGGAACATGTGGCTGACGATATCGCCTTTTTAAGCTTTATCCGCGTAAATTAGCAGTATATTTACAGGCTTTATAAGCACTTAATTTGATTACTACTTTCAGCCACTTGAGTATCAATACACCCTATGGGATAATTTAATATCCTTCTCTGCAAATGGCATTTATATGTCAACAGGTCATGTTGAATATGCAAGTCTGAATGGAACGCATATTTTTAAGCTTATCGGCGAAGTGCGTGCCCAATCTTGTATTAGTCTAGACAAATTACTGAACAAAATTGAACAGCAAGACAACGTAGTTGGCGCTATCGTTGATCTCACCGAAACCAGTTTCATTGACAGTACCGTACTGGGTGTTTTAGCGAAACTAGGACTCAAACTCAAGCAAGTACACAATATTCAGGCTGTCATGCTTTCTACCAATTCTGACATTACCACTTTGGCCAACAGTATGGGATTGAGCCAAGTGTTTGTGATTCTGAATTATTGTGGTGATCCAAATGTCTGCACACGTGCGCTGATGGAAGAACATGTCACGCATCAAAATATGCTGAATACGGTTCTGGATGCGCATAAAACCTTGATGAAACTGAATCAAAGCAATCAGAACATGTTTGAACCCTTAGTCAAACAGCTACAGAAAGAGCAAGACAATTTAGATAAAATTTCCGAGCAAAAGGTATAACCATCTTATAAGAGGACCCTATGACTTTACTTTCTGTTGTACAAATGAATTCTCAAAATGAAATTGATGCCAATTTCGTGGAGATTGAATCTTTAATTCAACAAAGTAAGGCCAATGGAGCTGAACTGATTGTTTTCCCGGAAAACTTTGTCTGTTTTGCCGCAGGAAAACAGCGTGAAACTGCTGCACAATTTGAAGTGATTCAGCAGCGTCTGGAACAACTTGCCCATCAATATGACACCTGGATCGTCGCTGGTACATTACCCTGCCCTTATCGTCCGGATGGTTCGATCATTGAAGATGGCCGCGTGCGTACCGTTAGCCTGTGTATCAGTCCGGAACGGACCGAAGCGCGTTATGACAAAATTCACTTGTTTGATGTGCAAGTCGGTGATGCTGTAGGCGGTTATCAGGAATCCAAGTTCTTTGAGCCCGGCACAGATGTTGTCGTAGCCAAAACCCCTTTTGGTAATATTGGTTTAATGGTCTGTTATGACCTGCGTTTTCCGGAACTAGCGTTAAATCTACGAGCCAAAGGTGCAAACCTCTTGACCGCACCTTCTGCTTTTACCTATACCACAGGTGAAATGCACTGGCAGCTTCTTCTGCAAACACGTGCTCTAGATAGCCAATGTTCGGTGCTTGGCGCAGCTCAACAAGGCTGGCACGGTGAAAAACGTCAGACTTGGGGACATGCAGCCGCCACCAATAGTCGTGGACAACTTCTCAATATGATTCATGCAGAAGGTGCTCAACTTATTACCGTCGACTTTGATTTAAATGAACAGCAAAAAGTGCGTGAATCCATGCCTTTAATGCAACACCGTAGACTTCTGCAACTTTCCTGAATCGTTTCATTTGCTTGCATAAAATAACAAAATCCCTGCTTATTCTTCAGGTGAAATCACCGAGCATAGAAGCTCTACGAAAAATAAACAGGGATTTAACTCATGTCATTAGAAAAAGCCGTCTATACCGCACATGCCAAAGCCACAGGGGGCCGTGATGGCCGCGCCATTTCTAACGATCAGATTCTGGACGTCCAATTGGCCGTACCTAAAGAAATGGGGGGACCAGGCGGTGGAACCAATCCTGAACAGCTCTTTGCCGCAGGATATTCCGCCTGTTTCTTGGGTGCAATGAAATTTGTTGCCAATCGTGACAAGCTCAATATCAGTAAAGATGCCTATATTGAAGGTGATGTTGGGATTGGTCCGATTCCTACCGGGTTCGGGATCGAAGTGACATTAAACATCCATCTTGAAGGCATGGATCAGGAAGAAGCAAAAAAACTGGTGGATGCTGCGCATATTGTCTGTCCATACTCAAATGCGACCCGTAATAATATTGATGTGAACTTAAACGTAATTACTTAATTTTTTTATTTAACAGCTATCCTGAAAAAAGTTTCAGGATAGCTAGACTTCAATTATAAATTTCAAAATTTACCCGCTTCATCTTTTGTCAAAAGCTACTTCTCTTCCCCACTTGAAAACTGCAGCAAAAACTTAAGAAATTATATATAATGATTCTTATTTACATTTATTCGATTTATATTGATGTTAAAACTAGTTCTTCTGAATTCTCTCCTGCTCCTCACTCCTACAACCTCTTTTGCAGATCTTTATCTCTCAGAAAAAATCCACCCACAGGTAAATTCTCTGGTCAATATAGAGATTGCACGGTTGCCCATTCCACCTACCCCAAACAACATGAACTTACCCGAATTTGGTCAAGGAATTATCGGCTGGGGAACAGGTCCTGATGGTGCAGAAGCACGCTTAATCAACATTACAAAAACAAATGTAGAAAAACTCAAAAGCCAAGATGTGACTTTAGAAATGATTCAGACTTGGCAGAACTTTTATGAAAATGAAACTCTGCGTAATCCGGGAAATCCGACTGCACCTTTTCGTGCACAACTCATGAAAAAAATCGTCAGTCTCTGGTAAATATCCAAAAGTCCTGACGATCATTATGATAAAGCGAGCAGATTAAAAAATTATTCTACTGCTTCGTTGGTTACTCGCAATACTTCTTCAATCGTGGTTTTTCCGGCCAATACTTTACGCAGACCATCATCACGAATGGAACCTGACTGCTGACGTACATAGCTTTCGATTTCATATTCAGCCGCATTGCCATGAATCAAACGGCGCATATGATCATCGACTGGGACAATTTCATAAATTGCAGTACGGCCACTAAAGCCAGTATTGCCACAACGTTCACAGCCTTGAGGTTGCGGTAATCTTAAATCTTGGGGATGCTCAATATTGCCAAATAGATTCTTCTCGAAAGCATCTGCCTCATGCCAGGTCGCGCAATGTGGACACAAGGTACGCACCAGACGTTGGGCAATTACCCCGATTAAAGAACTGGACAGCAGAAATGGTTCAATTCCCATATCTTTCAGGCGCGTAACCGCACCAATCGCGGTATTGGTATGTAAGGTGGATAACACCAGATGTCCTGTCAGGGATGCCTGCACCGCAATTTCTGCGGTTTCCAGATCACGAATCTCACCAACCATGACCACATCCGGGTCCTGACGCAACATGGCTTTTAACGCACGGGCAAAAGTCATATCGACTTTGGTATTGACCTGCGTTTGTCCAATGCCTTCCAGTTGATATTCAATCGGATCTTCAGCCGTGAGAATGTTTTTAGAACCGTCATTCAGGTCAGAAAGTGCCGCATATAAGGTGGTGGTTTTACCCGAACCGGTCGGGCCGGTTACCAAAATAATTCCATGTGGGCGATGCACTAGAGTCTTGAGTCGATCATAGTCATTATTCATCAGGCCCAAATGGGTCATGTTCAAACGGCCTGCCTGCTTGTCCAGAAGACGCATCACCACACGTTCACCATAAGAAGATGGCAAGGTTGATACACGCACATCGACTTCACGCCCTGCCAGACGCAAGGAAATACGGCCATCTTGCGGAATACGTTTTTCGGCAATATCCAGTTTGGCCATGACTTTAATCCGTGAAACCAGAAGCGGGGCCAGTTCACGGCGTGGCTGGACAATTTCGCGTAACTGGCCATCGACCCGTAAACGCACCGACAGTTTTTTCTCAAAAGATTCAATATGAATATCGGAAGCCCCAACACGAATTGCTTCGGATAATAGCGCATTGATCAGACGTACAATTGGCGCATCATCTTCCTGATCCATCAGGTCTTCAGCTTCCGGTACCGAATCAGCCAGACTGAGTAAATCCGGATGATCTTCCAGACCGGCAGCCACCTGCTGTGATTCGCCGCTATCTCCGGCAAAACTGGAACTAAGTAACTGGTTAAATTCCTGTTCGCTACAGAGTTGAAAATGAGCCGGATAACCGAGCAGACGGCGGGCTTCCTGCAATGCAAGCATCGAGGTATTGTCACGGCGCAGAATAAAGGCCTGATCTCCCTCATAACGCAACAGCACACCATGGCGCTTGGCGAAGCTATATGGGATTTGTAATTGTTTAAGTACTTGCATCGCGGATTATAATAATGATGAAAAAATTTAAATTGAGTGTACTCTAAGCATATGACAGCGTGAAGTATGTTTTCAAAGATTTAGCAAGAAAGGGTGCCAAGATTGCCGCAAGATAAAGATGAATTAATCCCGAATACAGCGAAAATGCGCTGGTGGGGAGAACAGAATTTTGAAATAAATCAGTCTAAAGCCTGGCAGTTTGGCTCCTTACTGTTTCGCCTGACCCGGGGCATTCAGGAATGGCGACTGGAATATTTCCGCCCTTCAGTGCAATACGATTATGAGCAGCAATGGCATCAGATTGATGATCCGAATTTTGCCTTTCCCCCACCTGTGAAAATTGAACGCTATATGTTCAAATCCACGCAAAACAAATTGCAACTGATGCCACGCCTTGCAGACCGTTCTGTGGTGATTAAACCAGTCGATCCGATTTATATTCCTGCCGGACAGCGCGGTACGCTTTATATCAGCACGCCCTTATGGATTGCCGGTTTTGTCGAGGGGCAGCGCGAACCGATTTTTGACTTGCCGGTAATCTTGCCAAAAGACACTTGGTTTGGACCCAATCACCGTTCGGGGGAAATTTGCTATGCCACCGCAGTCGATGGCAGAACCGAACTGAAACAGTTACATCCGCGAGCCTTTCGTGCAGTCACACCAATTGAATTTCACAATACCAGCAACCAGCAATTGCGCTTTGACCGAATGAATGTGCCAGTGCCTGCCCTGCCGCTTTTTTACAGTGAAAGTACCGGCCGCTTATGGACCTCACAAATCCGGGTCTTGCATGAGAGTTCGGATCGTCCGCCGCGGATCCGGGTGGAAAACCGCACGCCACCAAATGCTGGTGAAGTGGCCTATTTGCATCCACCGCGTGATCCAGCAGGTGCATTATTTAATATGTTTGATTCATTTTTCTAAGGGCGTCTGATGCCAAGTTCAAATATTCCGACCGAAGTCACCAATAGCCTGAAGGGAGTATTTACCAATATCAATACCGATCGTTTGACCGAAGTTCTGGTGGCGGTGGTGTTGTGCTTTATTGGTTTCCTGATCGCACGCTTTATTTCCAATACCTTTATTCGCACCATTGGTGTCCGTTTTAATGCCCATCAGAAACTGGTCTGGCGCCGCGGAATTTTCTATTTTATCTTCCTGCTGTTTGTGATGGCCAGCCTGAAAGAAGCCGGCTTTAAACTCAGTGTCTTCCTTGGCGCTGCCGGGATTTTAACGGTCGCACTGGGTTTTGCTTCGCAAACCTCAGCATCCAACCTGATCAGTGGTCTGTTCCTGATTGGTGAAGGTTCTTTTGAAGTCGGTGATACCATCCAGATTACCTTGATTCGTGGGCATACCATTGAAGGCGAAGTGATTTCGATTGATCTGCTCTCGGTTAAACTTTTGACCCAAGATAATATCTATGTGCGTTTACCGAATGAACAGCTAATTCGGGCACCGGTGCAGAACTTGTCGAAATTTCCGATACGGCGGATTCCGATTACGTTGGCGATCAATTTCCATGAAAATATTATCAAGGTACGCGAAGTTCTGCTGGACGTTGCCAATAAATATCCACTAGTACTGGCCGACCCGAAACCTGCAGTCACCGTTACCGCTTTCCGTGAATCTTCGATTGAACTGCTGTTTGCAGTGTGGTGCCAACAGGAAAACTACCTGAAAGTTCGTGATGAAATGCAGGAACGGATTCGCAACGGCTTTGTCGATAACCAGATTGAAATTCCGGTGCCAAAAATGGGCTTTGTCGATCATCCACTTTCCCGTCCTTTGGAAAATGAAGAAATCGATCAATATGCCAATGAAAAGGCCCTCAAAAGAGAGCCTGATCTGAAATAACCCTTAGATTCCCTCTCCTTTTTAAAGGAGAGGGTTAGGGAGAGGATTCAAAGCTCCCTCTCCGGCATCGGCGCAATATAAGCAATCAGTAGCATCACCCCGCCCGCCAGCAGGAATGAAATCACCCGGGTCAGGGTGCCAATATGTGACAGGTCAAATAGTACGAGCTTCAAGGTCACAATCACCAGAATACTGCCGCCTAAAATCCACATCAGTTTCAGTTTTTTGAGCGTTGCTGTCCACATGGTAATCCAGGCGAGTAATACCCAAAGTATGGTCAGACTAAGCTGAACCGTCGCATTGCTCCATAATGCCAGCTCATTAAACGACGTCTGCAGGTACACATGTAAAGCTCTTAAAACAATATAACTGGAAAGCCATAACAGACTTAGTACCATTAAAACTGCGATCATGCCTTTATCACGTCCCACCTTGATTTGCTGTAACAGCATCCAGATAAAACTGGCAAACATGGCGATACTGATCAGGTCAAAAGGATTCAGAATCGGCAGCCAGTAATATTGAAAGGCTTGCTGGCTAAACAGCTGTGAACAAACCAGCCAAGTTGCCATCAGCAATAAACAGCTCTTGGTTTGCCAAAGCTGCTGCCAACCTGACTGCACATCCTGCCGATAGCACCACAGGCAGAATAATAAAGGTAAAATCACCATGCTCAGATAAGGCATGTTCGGGATCAGGCATAAACTTGCCAGAGCCAGACTGCTAAAAACGCCAAAGCTCATCCATTCTTTGGAGAGCTGCAAGCCAGCCAGCGGTCTAAGCCACAGAATGGCCAATAATATCGTTGAAAGTGCAGAAACCCCACGTTCCAGATCACTATTCCAGACAATCACCGCATTCTGACTGCGATCCAGAGTCAGAATCACCGCAATGACCAGCAAGGGCGAGATGCCACTCCACTTCGGCAGTAACCAAGACCATTCCTGATTTTTGCGCAGGATCATTTCATTCAACAGCATATAACCCAGTGTGATGATAAATAAACTCAGTACATAGGTATGCTGACTCGGAAATTCATCTTCCAGCAAGGCAAATAGCATCAGACTGGCCGCGACACTCACGCTGCTTAAAAAACTGACACTCAGACTATCCATCTGCTGCTGGTACTGCTTTTTAAGCTGACTAATGACCACGACTGCCACATAGCACAGACTCAAAATCCAGAAAATGATTCGCGGTGTTGGATTAATCTCGATCAGATAATACAGGCTGCTGAATCCGGCCATCAGCAATAAACCCATGCTCAGATAGTGCGCTACCCGGACATTTTTTTCCAAGGCCCATAAATAAATCAGCACACCTTCAACTGCCCAACCAATCACACTCCATTGTTCTGTCAATAAGATCGGTGGCACCAAGGCGAGAAAAATCAGCATCAGGCTCAGATAGCTCTGCGAAATGAGCTGGATAGTTTGTTTACGGCGCAGCAGTGTCCAGCAAGCGGCAAAGACCAGTGCAAAGAACAGGCTTAATCCAGCTTGCCAGAGTTTTTGATTGGGCTGATTAAAATGAATCAGATACAGAAAAATATAAGCGGTAATAGGGGCAGCAAAAATCAGCGCTAAGTCCAGTACCGGTTTTAAGTGAAAACGTGAGAGATCCTGTCGTGCCAGCAACTGACTGAAGCGGAAACCTAGCCAGATAAACAGTGCACTATGTGCCAGAATCAACGCAGTCATGGCATAACGCTCATATGTATAACCATGAATCAGGCTATATATCCCGCCAACGACCGCAGTCACTAAAAAGGCAATTTGATTGAGAATCTTCCATGGCCGGAAACTGCTCAACACCGCCACCCCGATATTGATCAGCAGATAATAGCTGATCAACTCAACAGCAGAAGCATCGCGGGTCGGCAAGGTAAACGGCGCCAGATAAGCAATCAGTAAAGCCATCAAGGCCAGTTCGATGCTTTCCTGTTTCAGACTTAAATACAAAGTGATGGCCAGAATGATGAGGAATAGCAAAGTCGCCAACGGTAACGTGGGAATCACCAGATTGTAATAGGCAAAAAATAAGGTCAGGAACAGACTCCCCAAACCCAGTCCTTCCAGTGCCAGAGCAAAACTCCGATTTTTTTGCATCAGGGGATAACCCAGACCTGTTACACAGCCACTTGCCAGTGCAACCAGGCCCAATTTTGCAGCCAGACTGAGTTGCCAGTGCTCGGTGGCAAAGCGCAGCAGTAAAATAATCCCAATCACCAAAATACTGATTGCGACCTTGAGGACAGGATTCCCCTGAAAAAGCCAGCGCTGCAGTTGATCTACCAGATGAGGAGAATCGTTTACCTCTTGGGCAGACTCGGTTTTCACCAATGGAACAGAATCGGATCGATCCGGTGATCGCTGTAAGGGATCGGCAGAAAGAGATTGTGGTTGCAGCTGTATCAAGCGCCCTTCCAGACGTTGCAGCCACCTGAGCAAAAAGAATACCCAGGCCGTAATCCCGATCCCCATCAGCCAATCCAGTTCAGCCAGTCCACCAACAATGGCAGTAATTGAAGAAATATATAAAGGAACTTTAGAGTTTTGCTCCAAGGACATCTGCTGCTGTCCGGCCAATTGATTCAGCGGTGCTTCTACCGCAGTGACATATTGCATCACGCTAAAGATAAAACCCAAACCACACAGATAAGTCACAATCTGATAACCCAGATACCAGGCACTGATCCCGGCAATCAGCAGGGTAATCAGCCAGATCATGCGTAACTCATTCCGTCCTGCAGCCATTCTTATATTTCTCTTTCCTGAATCGTTCCATCATACAACAGCTTGTGCTGCTTATTTCATCTTCGGCCGATATTCGCTAAGCTGTAAACTCAGACTCGCCTCAGCGAGCGCGGTAAAAATCACGTACAATAGCGCTGTATTTTGAATAAGGAATTGATTACATGCCACCATTTGTCTTGGTCGATGGCTCTTACTTTTTATTTCGTGCCTTTCACGCACTGCCACCATTAACCACGTCAACCGGTTTACATACCAATGCAATTCGTGGTGCGATTTCTGCTATTCAAAAACTGATGCGCCGGACCCAACCGACCCATATGGCGGTAATTTTCGATACCCCAGAACCGACCTTTCGGCATGAGCTGTCACCGATTTATAAAGGTGACCGTCCCAGCATGCCAACGGAATTATCCGAACAGATTCCTTATCTACATGCCTTGATCCGCGCTTTGGGCATTCCCCTGCATACCTTGCCAGGTGCCGAAGCCGATGACATTATCGGGACACTGGCCAAACGTGCCGAGGCGATGGGACATCAGGTGCTGATCTCTACAGGCGATAAAGATATGGCGCAACTGGTGACCGAAAAAGTTACCCTGGAAGACAGCTTTAAAGAAAAACCGCTGGATGTCGACGGCGTGTTTGAAAAGTTTGGCGTCTGGCCGAATCAGATTATTGACTATCTGACCCTGATGGGTGATGCATCAGATGGCATCATGGGCGTGCCAGGTGTCGGTGCCAAAACTGCAGCAAAACTGCTTAACGAATATGGCTCGATTGGCGGCATTTTAGAAAATGTAGACAAGATCAAAGGCAAAGTCGGTCAAAATATTAAAGAACATGTCGATGGCATTGCACTGGACCATCAGCTGGCCAGTATTGTGATCGATCTGGATCTTAACTTTGGTTATGACGATTTAAAACTGTGTGAGCCGAATGTCGAGACCTTACGTCATTTGTACACCGAGCTGGAATTCCGTAACCAGCTGCAGTCCTTAGATCACCCGAACAACCCGAATAATTCAAATTACCAGCAAGCAGCAAAATCTATTAACGCCAAAGCGGTTACAGCACCAGAACCTCTGGAAGACCATGCGTCTGTGACCAGCAGTGATGACCAGTTAGGACAAGCCACCTATCACACGGTATTAAACCAACAAGATTGGGACACACTGTTTGAACGCTTAAGTACCGAAAAACGTTTTGCCTTTGATACCGAAACCACCAGTCTGGATTATCGTATTGCACAGATTGTCGGTTTCTCGGTCGCCTTCGATGCGCAAGATGCCTACTATGTTCCCTTGGCACATGATTATGAAGGCGCACCAGAGCAGCTGAATCGTGAAGTAATTCTGGCGCAGATCAAACCAATTCTGGAAGATGAGTCTGTAAAGAAAATTGGTCATCATCTGAAATATGATGCACATGTACTGGAAAATCATGGCATTCATCTGGCAGGCTGGTATTTCGACACCATGCTGGCTTCCTATGTCCTGAATTCTGTCGCGACCCGTCATGGCATGGATGATGTGGCCCGCCTCTATTTAAGCCATCTGACTACGACTTATGAGCAGGTGGCCGGTAAAGGCGCCAAACAGAAGACCTTCAACCAGATTCCACTTGAAACTGCAGCGCATTATGCTGCAGAAGATGCACATGTTACTTATCGTCTTTATGAAGTCTTGAGCGGGAAATTACAGGCACATCCTGAACTGGTGAATATTCTGCACAATATTGAAGTTCCGGTCGCACGTGTACTGACACAAATGGAAGAAAACGGCATCGAACTGGATCTGGCTTTTCTGGATCAGCTTGGGGGTGAGTTTGCCAATACCATGCAAGATCTGGAAAACCACATTATGGAAATTGCAGGGGAAAGCTTTAATGTCAGCTCACCGAAACAGGTCGGTGAAGTGTTATTTGAAAAGCTGGGCCTAAAAGGCGGTAAAAAAACCACCACCGGACAATACAGTACCAGTGAAAGTGTACTGGAAAAAATTGAACATCCGATTGCCCAGCTGATTCTGGAATATCGTGGTTTGTCCAAGCTCAAAAGTACCTATACCGATGGTTTATGCAAACAGGCCAATCCTGATACTCACCGTGTGCATACCAGTTATCATCAGGCATTGACTGCAACTGGCCGTTTATCATCGACTGATCCAAACCTGCAGAACATTCCGATTCGTGCCGAAATTGGCCGTCAAATCCGCAAGGCGTTTGTGGCACCGGAAGGTCGTGTCTTGCTGGCAGCCGATTACTCGCAAATTGAATTACGTCTGATGGCACATTTATCTCAGGATGAAGCCCTGCTGGATGCATTCATTCACGGTCAGGATGTACATCGCCGTACTGCAGCTGAAGTTCTAGGCATTCCTCTGGAAGAAGTGACCAATGACCAGCGTCGTCAGGCCAAGGCCGTCAACTTCGGGCTACTTTACGGTATGTCCGAATTTGGTTTGATCCGTCAGTTGGGCTTTACCCGTCAGGAATCACAGGATTATATCAAGCAGTATTTCCATCGTTATCCGGGCATTTATGACTATATGCAACGTACCCGTCAGGTCGCATTAGAACAGGGTTTTGTTGAAACCCTGCTCGGACGCCGTTTATATACTCCAGATATCGATGCCCGTAATATGATGGTGCGTAAAGCGGCAGAACGTGCTGCGATTAATGCCCCGCTACAAGGTTCAGCTGCGGATATCATTAAAATGGCGATGATTGAAGTCGACAAGATGTTGCCGAAAGATCAGGCCAAAATGCTGCTGCAAGTTCACGATGAACTGGTGTTTGAAGTCGATGAAGACATTGCCGATGAACTGGCACCTAAACTGGCTGAAGTGATGCAATCGGTATTGCAGATTTCTGTACCATTGGTGGTAGAAGTGGGTAAAGGCAAAAACTGGGATGAAGCGCATTAATGTGCCTTTAACCCCGTCTTCCTTATAGGAGGTGAGGAATATATTCCGCAAGGGGATGGAGGGGATTTTAATTTATAATCCTCATCTACAGGCAGCGATATTAAAATCTTTTCTGCTATCAAGTTTCGAACGCATATTTTTCTATTTTTAGGAAATCAGCAGCATTACTGGTTCAGAGTATCCAAGTTCCCTCTCTTTCCAGGAGAGGGTTAGGGAGAGGTTAATATCCCATCTTCTTCTTGTACTTCGATTAAAACTTATTCACGGTTTGGGAAGTTTAACAAATCCCTCCCAACTTCCCTTTTCTAAAGGGAGGAGCAAATAAAAAGGACGCCTCAGCGTCCTTTTTATTTGGATCCAATTAAAGACCAGTAAGCAGTACAATCGCCACCTGGTTCATAATCATTTCGATAATAATTAAAGTCAAAATGGCGAAGATTGGAGAAAGGTCAATCATGCCCATATTTGGCATAATCCGGCGGAAAGGTGCCAGTAAAGGCTCAGCCAGCTCTTGCACGACTTCAATATAAGGCGAACGAGACTGGGTAAACATCACCACCCAGCTTAAAATAATGGTAGCGAAAATCAAATAACGACAGAAACGGATCAAATCCTGCATCATGGTGACAAAAGTCAAAATAATCAGATGGACAGGCCCATTCGGCGTCCCCCCTGACAGATACATCATGCCAAAAATTTTAAGCAGATAGAGCACGACCAATAATGCCAAAGCAGCAGTACTGACTCGGCCTTTGGCCAAGGTTGGGAAAATTCGACCAAATACATCTACAATTTTAGTGGCTTTCACAGTAGAAAGAACCACAGGATTGTAAGGACTGACCGCTGCCAGTTGCATTAAAAATCGAAAGAATACGAGCAAAATCGCGACGTTAATGATAATGCCAAAAATTAGCGCAGAATTTGCACCCATACTTGAACGTTCCTAAAAATTAAACTGAAGATTTGCTGCTTTCACTGAGCTCTTGTGCCAGTTCTTGACTGCGTTTTTGTGCAGCGGCAAGTGCCGCCTGAATATTTTGAGAAATCTGGGCGCGATCAAAGACTTCAAGTGCGGCCTGTGTAGTCCCATTTGGAGAAGTCACATTTTTACGTAACTCAGCCGGCGTATTCGAGCTGGTAATCGCCATTTGCGCCGCGCCTAAAGCGGTCTGCAAAGTCAGTGCAGTTGCAACTTTTTCATCCAGACCTAAATTTTTACCCGCACGAATCATACTTTCCATCATATAGAAAAAGTAAGCTGGACCCGAACCCGAGAGTGCAGTGACTGCATCAATTTGTGCTTCTGAGTCGACCCAAATGGTTAATCCAGTTGATGCCAAAACCTGACTGGCTAGCTCACGATCACTCGTTTCCACAGATGCATTGGCATATAAACCATGTGCCCCGGTCTGCACCAATGCAGGTGTATTCGGCATGACCCGGACAATACGCTCAGTCCCCAACAATGCTGATAATGTGGCAATTTCTGCACCGGCAACAATGGAAATAATCAGTTTGTTATTGACCAGACCTTTTAAAGGTTGCAGTACTTGAGCCAAAACCTGAGGTTTTACCGCCAACACAACGATATCTGCATCCTGAATTGCAGCGCTATTATCCCCGGTCACATTAATTTCTTTTTCCGCCAATAAAGCACGGACTTTTTCGACCGGATCAGAAACTGTAATACGTGTTGCTGGCAAACCACGTGAAATCAGACCGCCAATTAAGGCTTGGGCCATATTACCGCCACCAATAAAACAGATATTACAATTTAAAGCTGCACTCATGTTCAATGCTCATCGTTGAGTTCTAAAGTTGAAGAAACCGACCTCGGCAGCCATCCACCTGCTTCACAATATGCAGATTGGGCCAACCAAAATCCTTTAGGGGTAAACACGCCTAGCATAACATTATCTGTGCTTAATATTTGAATAGTATGCCGAGCCCAGGGAAATATTTGCGCTTCCTGAATAGCTTTTTTCAGCGGCCAGGTACCGACACGGCCATATAAATGAATTTTTTCGCCACCCTGCCTCTGCTGTAAATGCAAAGCTTGCTGCAATAATGCAGGAGATAAACCGAACTGTGCAGGCGCGATGATAAATTTCCCTGACAAAACCTGCACACAGTCTTTTAAAGCGAATTTTATACTTTCCGGACTAGTTTGAACCTGTTGCTGCTCGGCTAAATAGATCTCTGCGGTCAAACGATATAATTGCTGCTGATAGCGTACATAATAAAAGCCTTGCCAATGCAATGCTGCCTGAGCATCTTGCTTGGCATAAATCACTTCGCATTGCAAACGCTTTACCATATCTAAGGATGGACGATACTGTTGTTTACCTTTCATCCAGGCAGAGAGTAATTGACGTTGTCGTGATTTTGAAAGCTGTAGAAATTTACCAAGATCGAGCTGCGTTTCAGTTCCACAATATGCTAAATCCTGTTGCAGCACTTCTTGTAAAATGTCTTGAGCATCCTGCATTAACTCACTGGTTCGCACCAAGGCAGCTTGCATTTTAGGATAGCGTTCGCTTAATACTGGCCACAGGGTCTGGCGTGCCCAGGCTCGGTCATAATGGGTATCAGCATTGGTCGGATCTTCGATATTCTTAACATTTAAGTCTGATGCCCATTGGCAAATCTGCTCACGGGAAATATCCAGCAATGGCCGCCAAATCGTGAGATTTTCACGTACATCGATTTGTTTCATTGCCGCTAAGCCGTCAACACCGGCACCAGACAATAAACGTAGCATCAGGGTTTCCGCCTGATCCTGCTGATGATGTGCCAGCACCAATATTTCATCCGCTTGCAAATGTTGCAGATAAGCCTGATAACGTGAATTGCGCGCTTGCTGTTCCAGATTGCCACTAGCGACATGAACTGGCTGGATGATGCAGGGAATATTCAGTTGCTGACATTGATGTGCAACGAACTTGCCCCAATCTGCGCTGAGTGCTTGTAACTGATGATCGATATAAATCGCCCGAACTTTTTCCGGGCATAAAAAAAACATCAGATGCAGCAACAGCATAGAATCTACGCCGCCACTGCATCCGATGAGAAATTTTGTCTCTGCAGGAAAGTCCTGCAGCTGTTTTAAGAAACCAGACCTAAATTGTCGCTGCCAAACTTCATTAAACGTTGGTAACGTGCTTCGCATCGTGCTTGCGCTTCCATTGGTTGCAGTTCATTCAAAGCTTCTTTCAGCACTGCTTTCAAGCTGTTCATGACCTGATCCGGATTTAAATGAGCACCCTCACCTTCATCCACCACATATTCTACAATACCCATTTTCTGCAATTTTTCTGCAGTCAGAGCCAAGGCTTCACTGGCCTGTTCAGCTTTTTCAGCGGTTTTCCAGAGAATTGAGGCACAGCCTTCCGGTGAAATCACCGAATAAATACTGTGAGAGAGCATCACCACACGGTCTGCCACCCCAATACCCAGCGCACCCCCCGAACCGCCTTCACCCAGTACAGTTGCAATCACAGGTACTTTCAAATTAGAAAGCTGAGCCAGACTGGTGGCAATCGCTTCAGCCTGACCACGTTCTTCTGCACCGACACCCGGATAAGCGCCCATAGTGTCAATAAAAGTAAAGACTGGCAGGTTAAAACGCTCTGCCATGTCTAGCAGACGCTGTGCCTTACGATAACCTTCCGGGTTACTCATGCCAAAATTATGCTGTAATTTTTCACGGGTGCTACGACCACGATGCTGACCAACGATCATCACCGGTTGACCATCGAAACGAGCCAGACCACCGATCATCGCGCCATCATCACCATATAGGCGGTCACCATGTAAAGCATCAAATTCAGTGAATATTTCACCCACATAGTCCAGGAATTGTGGACGTTCTGGATGACGTGCAATCTGCACTGTCGCCCATGCTTTTGATGGAGTTGCTTTATTTTTCATAGGTTAACCGTTTTCATCCCTATAAAGGTATTAATTAACAAACTGTTCGGATTGAATCGAGAGTTCAATCTCCCAATTTTTAAATTGCTGCTGTTCATCGTGCAGTTCAGCGACCAGCAATGGCCATTGCTTGGCATCACCAGACACGCTGAGTTGCCATTGTTGCGCATTTTCAACCTTGAGTTCAATGGCAGGAAGCATCTCATCGCTACGACTGTGATTGACCAAAACCGACAGACGAAGCAGCAAACATAACCATAAAAGTTTAGATCCACCGACTTTCATCACATCAATCTTGGCATCAGCGCGCAATTTACGCCGATGGTGCGCGACCAAATGTGACAAATGATTTTGATCAACTTGCGAGAAACCGGCAATATCCGAATGTTGTAATAAATACGCGCCATGACGATGATAGCCACTGTGACTGATGGCCAAACCAATCTCATGCAGATAGGCGGCACGACGTAACAGGTCACTATCTTCAACACTCAACCCGAGTTCACTGGCCACGTCATTAAACAATTTCTGTGCGGTCTGAACCACACGTTCTGCCTGCTTGGCATCGGCATTATATCGACCAATCAAGGCATGGACGGAACGATCACGGATATCTTCATGCTTGAAACGGCCAAGCAAGTCATACATCACGCCTTCACGTAGTGCACCATCGGAATAGACCAAATGATCAATTCCCAATACATCAAAGACAGCATAGAGAATAGCAATACCAGCAGGCAAGACGGCACGACGGTCATCTTTCAGACCTTCGAATTCCATGTCCGAGACATATTTATATTTAAGTAGTTTGTCTTTAAGCTTTTCCAAACCTTCACGCGTCAACTGTTCGCGATCATTGCTCCAGCCCATATTGACGCAAATCTGGCGGCAGGCTTTAATGGTACCACTCGAGCCAACGACAGCATCCCAACCGGCTTCTTTATAAGTATTGGCAATTCCGGAAATTTCTTTACGCGCCGCAGTGACTGCTTTATCAAAAGCTTTGGCGCTGATTTCCCCATCCTGAAAATAGGCCTTGGTAAAGGCTACACAGCCCATTTGTACCGATTCGGTATGAATCGGCTCGAATTCTTCACCGATAATCAGCTCAGTTGAACCGCCACCGATGTCAACCACCAAACGACGACCGCTGTTGGCCATGGTATGCGATACACCCAGATAAATCAGACGGGCTTCTTCACGACCGGCAATAATTTCGATCGGTTTCGGTAAAATTTCTGCGGCTTTCTGAATAAATTCATGGCCGTTTTTGGCTTGACGCAACGCATTCGTCGCCACAATCCGTAATCGGTTCGGCTGAACTGCACCTAAACGACCTACAAAACGGGCCAGACAGGCCAAACCGCGTTGCTGTGCGGCTTCGGTTAAATTTTTATTTTCGTCTAGTCCTGCGGCAAGCTGAACTTTTTCTGACATTGATGCCACTTTCTTCACTTCACCATGATCTACACGGGCGATGGCCAAATGAAAGCTGTTTGATCCCATATCGATGGCGGCAAGTAATTCTTCATCAATCAAAAAGTCAGACATTCCAGAAATAAACCTTTAACGAATTGTGCTTAGAGTAATTCACATGCATGCAATTTAAAAGCCATTTGTAGCGACAATTTAATGCCTTATTCTTTTTTTTATCGGGAATAATAGTGAGACACGATCATCACTATCGTGATCATCCATTAGACAAAATAACATTAAGCATTGAAAATTTACAGATTCCCCTACATTGTTAAAGATGGCTATGTAATACTAATAATTAGTTATCTTTAAAATATTAATCTGGAGCACATTCCATGTCTGGCAACATCGTAAACACTACTGACGCAAACTTCGAAGCAGACGTTCTTCAATCAGACGTTCCTGTACTGGTGGACTTTTGGGCAGGCTGGTGTGCACCATGTAAAGCAATCGCACCTGTACTTGAAGTGCTTGCTGATGAATACCAAGGCAAAGTTAAAATCGTGAAAGTTGACGTAACTTCTTGCGAACAAACTGCTGTGAATTTCAACATCCGTAACATCCCGGCTTTGTTGATGTTCAAAAATGGTGAAGTTGTTGCGACTCAAGTCGGTGCTGCACCAAAATCTAAACTGACTGCATTTATTGATGACAATATCTAAGCACAGCATTTTTAGTAAAAAATACGCGACTCATGCTCGCGTATTTTTTTCGGCTATAAATTGACAAACCTAGCATTTTCTCTTATATTCGCTACTCAAGAGATAAAGGATCCTAAATCCTGTCAATTTCTTACAAGACACATTACATAAGATGCCGCTCGGCAATAGAAATTGTTTTCCACATTTTCCTTTGAAACACTCAAACAGATCTCTGAATTGTTCTTTTGCAAATTCAATTGCTTTCGTTTGAATGCTGGTATGCGGCCGAATGTTACTCCCTTTCTAACCTGTACCTCAGAACTTTGATTCTATCTGACCACCTATGAATTTAACCGAACTCAAGAAAAAACCGATTGGCGAACTCATCAAGATTGCCGAGTTTATGGGCCTCGAAGGTATGGCTCGTAACCGTAAGCAAGACATTATTTTTGCCATCTTAAAACGTCATGCAATGAATGGCGAAGAGATTTTTGGTGATGGCGTTCTAGAAATTTTGTCAGATGGTTTTGGCTTTTTACGCTCAGCCGCAGGTTCTTATTTAGCAGGTCCTGACGATATCTATGTCAGCCCTTCTCAAATTCGTCGTTTTAACCTCCGTACTGGCGACACCATTACTGGCACCATTCGCCCGCCGAAAGAAGGCGAACGTTATTTTGCTTTACTTAAAGTCAATCAGATTAACTACGACACACCTGAAAATTCACGTAACAAGATTCTGTTTGAAAACTTGACCCCATTATTCCCGACCGAACAGTTGGTGATGGAGTTGGGCAATGGCACCACTGAAGATTTAACCACCCGTGTGATCGACTTAGTTGCACCGATTGGTAAAGGCCAGCGTTCAATTATTGTGGCTCCGCCGAAAGCGGGTAAAACCATGCTGCTGCAAAGCATTGCACAGTCCATCGTTCGCAATAATCCTGAAGTTATTCTGATCGTTCTCCTAATTGATGAGCGTCCAGAAGAAGTGACTGAGATGGAGCGTACGGTTCGTGGTGAAGTCGTGGCTTCTACCTTTGATGAATCTCCTGCACGTCACGTTCAAGTCGCTGAAATGGTGATTGAAAAAGCAAAACGTCTGGTTGAGCACAAGAAAGATGTGGTGATTCTGCTTGACTCGATTACCCGTCTGGCACGTGCCTATAACACCGTGATCCCTTCATCAGGCAAAGTACTGACTGGTGGTGTGGATGCGCATGCCCTAGAACGTCCTAAACGTTTCTTTGGTGCTGCACGTAATATCGAAGAAGGTGGTTCACTAACCATCATTTCTACTGCCCTGATTGAAACCGGTAGTAAAATGGATGAAGTGATTTACGAAGAATTCAAAGGTACAGGTAACCAGGAAATTACCCTTGATCGTCGCATTGCAGAAAAGCGCGTATTCCCTGCGATGAACATCAAGAAATCTGGTACTCGCCGTGAAGAACGCCTGATGTCAGAAGACAATCTGCGTAAAGTCTGGATTCTGCGCAAGCTGTTGCATACTCAAGATGAGTTGGCGGCAATGGAATTCTTACTGGATCGCATGAAAGAAACCAAGACCAACGATGATTTCTTTGATCAGATGAAACGCAAAGCTTCAAATTAAAATTTCAAATGAAAGGTCACCCAAGCGGTGGCCTTTTTTAGGTTGACATAAATTACAGAATGAAACAATCAACCCTGATTTATGTAAACTTATTTTTAAGTTTTTGATTAATAAAATATTCAGATTAAAAATTGTATAACTTTTAAGTGTTTAACAAGCCTTTCTCCAATCTAAATGTTTCATTCCATTGTTATTTTCTGTTAAAAACTTCTTATTTTTTATCGTTTTTCCGTACTTTTTTGATCATTGCCAGTAGCAATTAAAAATGCGCAGTGATAGCATATTTGCAGACCAGTTAGACTGCTCCTGCGTTGTTAGTCCCTAACACAATTAGGAACAATAAAAGCACTTAACAGACTAACTTTGGTTTTTTTAATCTCAATTTTTAGAGAGTGATGCCATGTTATTCAAAAAAATCGCTATTGCTGCTGCAGTTGCTACTACTTTAGCTTTCGTTGGTTGTGCTAAAAAAGCTGACGACGCTGCTGCCGACGCTAACCAAGCTGCTTCTGAAGCTGTAGAAGCTGCTTCTGAAGCTGAAGCTGCTGCTGACGCTGCTGCTGTAGAAGCTACTGACGTTGAAGCTTCTTCTGAAGTTGCTGCTGAAGTTGACGCTGCATCTGAAGCTGAAGCTGCTGCTGCAGTTGCTACTGAAGCTGCTGCTGACGCTACTGCTGCTTCTGAAGCTGCTGCTCAATAATCTTTTAGATTATTCAGTACAAAAAAAGAGAGCCTTTGGCTCTCTTTTTTTATTTTAAAAACTGAAATTTAAAAATATTAGATTTCAGCTTTTAAAAAAGCAGATCAGTTGATCTGCTCATTTCCCACACGTTGACGGAACTTCTGTCCCGCACGGAAGGTTACTACACGGCGTGCAGAAATCGGAATCTCTTCACCCGTTTTCGGGTTACGGCCTGGACGTTGACGCTTGTCACGCAACTCAAAATTACCAAAACCCGAAAGTTTTACTTGCTCGCCTGAGATGAGCGCCTGGCTAATCTCATCGAAGAACAACTCAACCATTTGTTTTGCTTCACGACGGTTTAAACTCGTGAGCTCACTTAAATTATCAGCCATTTCTGCTTTAGTTAGTGCTGTCATGAAGCCCTCAATGTCGCTTGGTAAGTGTTTTCTAACACTTGAAGGATATTATCCATACCTGATTTAATTTCAGCATCTTCCAGTGTACGGCTTGGATGCTGCCAGAGAAGTGCAAATGCCAGTGAGCGTTTCCCTTCTTCTACTCCTTGTCCAGTGTACACATCGAACAACCAAGTTGAGTCTAAAAGCTCTCCGCCTGTTTTTTCGATAAGTCCCTGAATTTCGCTAACATTAATCTTATCATTAATTAAAAGCGCAATATCACGTCGAACCGATGGAAAACGTGATAATTCTGTAAAATTAGATACATAAGTTTGCAAAACAGCCGCTTGATCCAATTCTGCTACCCATGTGGTTGCCAGATCAAGTTCGTCTTCAAGTGAGGGATGTAAACGCCCCAAGTAACCAATTGATTGACCATTCACGAGAATTTCTGCGGATTGTCCTGGATGCAACCAGCTACGCTCTGAACGCACATATTCTACTTTGACACGACCAGCAGCCAAAATTTCTTCTATATCGCCCTTAAAGTCAAAAAAGTCCATTGGCTGTGCCTTACCATGCCAAGACTCAGCATGACGTGAACCAGTCGCAATCAATGCAAAAGTTGGAATCTGTTTTAAATCATGGATGCTGCTGGCTTCTTGATAGTCGAAACGCAGACCGAGCTCAAAGAAACGTACACGGCTTTGCTGGCGGTTGACATTGTACTGAACACAAGGAATCAGGCTAGACAGCAAGGTTGAACGCATCACAGCCAAATCACTTGAAATTGGATTAGCTAATGCTAATGGATTCACACTGGAATTAAGTTGCTTTTCAAGTTTTAGGTCTGAGAAGCTAAAACTGATCGCTTCTTGGTAACCTAAAGTTACGGCAGTTTGACGGAGTTGGCCCAACTCAAATTGATCTTGGTATTTCGCCAATTTCACATCAATCACAGGCAGACTGATTTGAATATTGTCATAACCGTGAATACGTGCCACTTCTTCAATCAAATCTTGATAGATCACCATGTCATAACGATGTGATGGCGGCACTACAGACCACTCACCTTCTGCTTTTACTGTAACTTCACAACCTAAACGGGTTAAAGCATCAGTAATGAACGCTGAGTCAACACTATAACCTAGCAGTTGATCGACTTGGGCTTGATTCAATTCAATTGCGTCACGTGTTGGCAATAGAGCCGCATTTTCGGCAACTGTAATTGGTCCGAACTCACCGCCCGCAAGTTCAGCAATCAATTGTGATGCGCGGTGCATAGCGATCAATGGCAATTCAAAATCGACACCACGTTCATAACGCTGAGAAGCATCGGTATGCAAGCCAAAGCTACGTGCACGACCCGCAATATGCAGTGGCGCGAAGAATGCAGATTCTAGGAAAATTTCAGTGGTTGCATCGCTGACTGCTGAAGACAAGCCGCCCATAATACCGGCAATGGCTAATGCTTTTTCATCATCTGCAATCACCATCACTTTTTCGTTGAGTTCAACTTCTTGTTCATTGAGCAAAACTAACTTTTCAGCTTCCGTCGCTTGACGTACATGTACCGCACCTTGAACTTTACCGCCATCAAATGCGTGTAGCGGTTGACCAAGCTCGATTAATACATAGTTGGTAATATCGACCAGAATGCTGTGCTGACGAATACCTGAACGTGCCAATGCACGCTCCATCCATACAGGAGTCACAGCCTTGGTATTGACGTTCTTGATGACACGACCCAAATAGCGTGGGCAGCCTTCAGTCGATACAACGACTTTCTTTTCTTCGCTAATAGTCGCAGCTACTTCTTTAATTTCAGGGGCAGTTACTGGCAATTGGTTAATCACACCAATTTCACGTGCGATCCCGCGAATACTGAAGCAGTCCCCACGGTTCGGTGTAATGCTGATGTCAATCACGTTGTCATCAAGGTCTAGATATTCACGAATGTTCATACCTACTGGTGCATCCGCTGGAAGCTCTAACAAACCATCAATTTTATCTTCTAAATCGATTTCTGAAGCGCCGCACAGCATGCCTTGTGACTCGATACCACGTAGCTTGCCTTTCTTGATTTTGAAATCGCCTGGAAGTACTGCACCAATGGTCGCAACTGGCGCTTTCATGCCGGCACGTACGTTTGGCGCACCACATACAATTTGCAGTGGCTCACCTGAACCGATATTGACAGTGGTCACACGCAAGCGATCTGCATCAGGATGTTGTTCTACTGTCAGGACTTCCCCCACCACTACACCAGTAAATGCTTTTGCTGCAGGTGCAAGCTCATCGACTTCCAGACCCAACATGGTCAATTGATCAGAAAGTTTTTCGCTATCGATGGCTGGGTTGACCCATGTGCGTAGCCAATTTTCGCTAATTTTCATTAATATAAAACCTGTAATTCAAATCTCTAGAATCCCCCTCTGCCCCCCATTTTCCAAAGGGGGAGAACTCCATCTATTTCGCGGAGTCCCTCTCCTTTTTAAAAGGAGAGGTTAAGGAGAGGTATAAATTTGTTTTAAGCAAACTGGCGTAAGAAACGCACATCATTTTGGAAGAACATACGTAAGTCATTCATGCCATAACGCAGCATTGCAAAACGTTCAACACCCAGACCAAAAGCAAAGCCTTTGTATTTTTCAGGATCAATGCCTGCAGCTTGCAGCACATTCGGATGCACCATACCGCAGCCCAATACTTCTAACCAGCGACCGCGTTCATCCATAATATCCACTTCCGCACTCGGCTCAGTGAACGGGAAATAAGATGGACGGAAACGTACTTTCAAATCTTTTTCGAAGAATTCGTTCAGCAGATTAATCAGCAAACCTTTCAGTTCCGCGAAGCTGGTATTTTCAGCCACGTATAAACCTTCGATCTGATGGAACATCGGCGAGTGGGTTTGATCCGAATCACAACGGTAAACACGGCCCGGGCACACGATCTGGATTGGTGGCTGCTGGGTTTCCATGGTACGAATCTGCACACCAGACGTATGCGTACGCAGCAAATGGTTCACATCGAAATAGAAGGTATCGTGCATGGCACGCGCCGGGTGATGACCCGGAATATTCAGTGCTTCAAAGTTGTGATAGTCATCTTCAACTTCAGGACCTGTTGCAACCGTAAAACCTGCCTTGGTAAAGAACTGGCAAATACGCTCTTGCACCTGGGTCACTGGATGGATACTGCCCACCTGTTGGCCACGACCTGGTAAAGTAATATCAATGGTTTCGCTTGCCAGTTTTTGTTCTAAGGCAGCTTTATGCAATTCTGCCTGACGTGAGGTCAATGCAGCGGTAATAGTTTCACGTACAGCATGGATTTGTGCGCCGAAGACTTTACGTTCTTCAGGATCCATTTTACCAAGCGACTTAGATTGTTCCGCGAGCTGGCTTTTTTTCCCCGTAAATTGCACTCGTACTTGATCAAGTGCAGCAAGGTCTTGAGCTGCTGCAATCGCAGCGAGCGCTTCAGTGGTCAGGGCTTCCAGTGACATAGTAACTCTCAAAGCAACAGGTTAAAAAATATTTTAAAAACCCCACATTCTAACAGTTTTTAGACACTTTGATGAAGATGCGTTTTAAGGAAAATTAGATTGGCATGATTAAATATAAAAAGTATAAGATAAACACAATATCAATCAGATCAAATCACTATGGCACTCGATCAAATTTGGAAACAGCAACTAACCTTCGTCACTTACGGCAATGAGTATTTGACTCAAGACCTGAGTTTCAATCGTTGGATTCAACATTCCATTTTTAATCAGCATCAGTTTGCCTTTCGGGATCTGATGTCACAACACCTGCTGGCCCAGCATTTCCAGATCTGGCTGGAAGGCCTGAAAAAACAAGGCGTGCGTCGCCTCAGCTTGCATCGCTCTGATTTACTGGTTGATGAAAAAAATCCGAATGCCAATATCGAGCTATTACCACTGGCGCATTTTATTGTCAGTCATGGTGCTAAAACCAAAACTGCCTGGATCATCGGCAAGGAACTGCCTGAATGGTACAGCGCAGACAATGATTACGAAGCACCTAAATCACAGCAATCCCCTTTACGCCATGAAACATTCTGGTGTTATGAGCTAAATCCTAAACTGGCCAAGCGCATTGATGTCGATCTGGAAGCCCCAAACTGGGATGATATTCAGGCCTATACCGATCATGAACTGTTTGAAAGTAGCCTTGCCCAAGATTTTACCGAACCTGCATATACCAATTTGCCTTATTACGGCACCATGCCTGCCATTCAAGCCGATAGCGAAAGTCATTTGGCCTTAATTCCCACTGACTATTCAGCGGATTATGCTCACCAGACTTTGTACCGCCTAGACGCCTTAAATGACTTTATTCAAACGAAAATCCAGCATCCCTATCGTGCAGATGGCGAAGTACTCAGCCCGGAGCAGCAACTTAACCTGCGACATTTTTCGCAAAAAATTGATGATTTAAGTGCTAAATTCATCAGCAAAGTCGCCAATCACTATAAAACTGCACAGCTAACACCAAAAGTTGCACCTGACCCATTTGTCGGTATGAGTACCGAAGACCGCTCACCAAAAATTTCTAAAGCAGAAAAACCTCAGGACCCAGGCAAATCCAGTTCATCTGCAAATGTGCTGACCTTAATTGTGATCACTGTGATTATCTGTCTGATTGGCTACTATTTCGGCCTTTAACATTTTGCCAGAAAAGCTTGAACATCACGGGCAGAATTCAATGGATATTTTGATATTCATGAGCAGGCATCAACTTGAAATAATGCTGACGATTTTGTGATGGTTTTCATCATCCATCAGATGATGGAATCACGACTGAGTATCTGTCTTAAAATTTCAGCATTATTTGAATGAGCCGAAGCTATCATTTGCTGATCGGCCGGAAATGCTCTCTTAATTGACCGGTGGAGATATTGAGATAAAAAGATAAATCAGCCATACATTTCTAAGGGCTGATTTATTTTCTATCGTCTTTTCCCAGGTTTTAGATTTTTCTACGTTGAGCCAGCTGGGCCAGAGTATTCAAAAATTAAATGTCCCACTGATAACATAAGTCTTTAAGATTCTCGCCCAGATCGCTGGCATCTCCTTCACTGACAAAATAGGCGCCGGTCTTTTCATAAAAATAACGACTGGAATTCAGGTTCAATACGCTGCACTGCATATACTGGTAGGATTTTTCTCGACTTAAACCCAGACCCAATTGAACCAAATCACGTCCAATGCCGCGACCTTGAATATTTTGAAGCAAATAAAGTGCTCTCAATTCACTAATTGGTGCATCCACTGGAAAATTAAAGGCAGCAAATCCGAGCACCTGAGCATTTTCTTCATAGACAAATACCTGTCGATTTTCCTGTTCAAGCACAGAACGCTACAAGGCAGCTCTTTGTTCTACACACAATGCATCTAAAATTTCTTGTTTGATGATGTTTTTATAGCTTTCACGCCAGCTTTGTACGTGCACTTGGGCAATCGGCAGGACATCCCGTTGAGTGGCAAGTCGAATCATTATTTTTAAGCCTTATTTTTGATTATGCAGTTTAACAATGACTAAAAAATATAGGATTTACAATATTGATTTTTAAATAATATTTAAAATGACTACTTTTATTTAAGCATAAAAAAGACCGCTAAAAGCGGTCTTTTCAAGTCATAAAGACTTATGCAGCCAATGCATCTTTAGCTTTAGAAGCTAAAGCAGCAAACGCAACTGCGTCATGCATAGCGATGTCAGCAAGTACGCGACGGTCGATAATCACTTGAGCTTTTTTCAAGCCAGCAATCATACGGCTGTATGACAAACCATTTTGACGAGCACCAGCGTTGATACGTGCAATCCACAAAGCGCGGAATTGACGTTTCTTTTGACGACGGTCACGGTAAGCATATTGACCAGCTTTGATTACCGCTTGGAACGCTACGCGGTAAACGCGTGAACGAGCACCATAGTAACCTTTAGCGCGAGCAAGAATTTTTTTGTGACGGCGATGAGCCTGTACACCACGTTTTACACGAGCCATTTATAATCTCCTTAGATGTACGGGCACATACGACGAACTGAAGCAACGTCACTTACGTGAACCATTACACAGCCGCGCAATTGACGAATACGCTTAGCAGATTTTTTGGTCAAAATGTGGCGTTTGAACGCTTGTTTACGCTTAAAACCGTTAGCAGTCGCTTTAAAGCGTTTAGCTGCACCACGGCGAGTTTTCATCTTAGGCATAACAACCTCTTTTGAACACCTGTTCGGCTCGTTTGCACCATTACAAAACGACCTGCAGGTAAGGGAGCGAGTATTCTAAAGCATCTTTGTTTAAAACAAAAGCATCTTCACCCAATAAGCGAATTTAAAGAATGATTTCGCTCTGAAATAATATCCAAGACTGGATCAGGAAAATTATTTTCAAGTTTAGAACATGGCAAAGGCCGCATAGACAAACAGATAACGTCCAATTTTAGCGATGCTGACCATCAGCAGAAAACGGACGAGGTTTTCTTTTAATAGTCCCGCAATCAGGGTAATCGGATCACCAATGATAGGCACCCAGCTCAGCAGTAAAGACCAGTAACCATATTTCTGATAGGTCTTTTGCGCCTTGAGCATCTTATCTGCTGAAACCGGAAACCACTTTTTATTTTTATAATGCTCAATCTTGAGTCCCAGATACCAGTTCACACAAGAACCCAGTATATTCCCCAAACTGGCCACCGCAATTAACAGTACCTCACTCTGCTCACCCTGCACTAAAAGCCCCAGTAGCACAGCTTCAGACTGTAAAGGCAGTAAGGTCGCTGCACCAAAGGCAGATAGAAACAGTAAAAACAGGCTCATTACAGCATTAACGGCTCAAGCCCATTTTTTTCTTGGCTTTACTATATTCCCAACTGGACCAAACGACTGCAGTCACCATCGCCATGATCCGCGCCCATTTATACTGCTCATTGAGCGGTGCAATTGCAGCACGTAAAATCTGCTGATCTTTGGTATTTAGGGCAGCAATCACCTGATCGATATGCACAATTTCAGCAACATACAGCACTAAACATGCAGCAATGCCGAAAAGAATGCTCCAGTAAATTCGGGTATTACTTTCAACAATCTTGGTAAAGTTCAGAAGAAAATCGTTCATATATCCATCCAATAAAAAACCACCGTAAGGGTGGCTTTATTTGCTTAAGGCTATTTTAGCATAAAGGCAGATGCTTAACTGACCTGTATCGCCAGCGCTTTCTGAACCGCAGGACGAGCATTCAAGCGATCAATATATTTGGAAACTTCAGGATAATCTTCCAGATTGATCTGCTGCCAGTCGTGTCGCAATAACCACGGAAATATCGCCATATCAGCAATCGAGTATTCGCCGGCAACATAATCCTGCCCGACCAGCTGCTTATTCAACACCCCATATAAACGCTTGCTTTCATTGACATAGCGCTCTGTGGCATAAGCAATCCGCTCAGGTGCAAAACGGCTAAAGTGATGATTTTGCCCGAGCATCGGCCCCAAACCGCCCATTTGCCACATCAGCCACTGTTCGACCTGAATACGCTTCACTTCATCGGCTGGATAAAACAGACTTGTTTTGCGACCCAGATATTGCAAGATCGCACCTGACTCAAAAATTGAAATGGCGCGGCCATGTGGCCCATCCTGATCAACAATTGCCGGGATTTTATTATTGGGAGAAATAGCCAGAAAATCGGACTGGAACTGGTCATTTTCCAGAATATTGATGGGAATAATTTGATATTCCAGCCCCATTTCTTCTAGAGCAATACTAATTTTATGGCCGTTGGGGGTGCCCCAATAATATAAATCGATCATTTTCTTCTAATACTCCCTGCACTTTTACTATGCGACGATGTACTCAACATAGAGGATTTAGAAAGAAACAACAAGTCTGCATTTTAAAATTATTTTTCAATAAATATCAAAATCTTATTAAAAATTTATATATTTTTTTCTTTTTGATCTTGAAAATTTCAGCTCCAAACACATATTTATTTCTGCATAAGGATTGCGTCAATCTTATGCGCTGTTGATGTCTGACATGACAGATCTTATTTTCTTGTTTTTATAACTTTGCTTTAGTGAGAAGGTTCTAATCATGAGTAACTTAAATCTTCATCCATTATTTCGTCGTAGTATTGGCTTTGATCGCTTGAATGACTTTATTGACTATGCCATGCAAAGCGATGCACCGAATTACCCACCGTATAATATCGAAAAGCGTGGTGAGAATAATTACCGCATCGTGGTGGCAACTGCGGGTTTTCGTCAGGAAGAACTCGACATTCGTCTGGAAAATAAGTTGCTGACCATCCTAGGCAAGCCTGAAAACCAGAGCAATGACAGTATTGAATTCCTGTACAAAGGCATTGCGCGACGTGCATTTAAATTGTCTTTACGTCTGGATGAATATATAGAGGTACAACAGGCAGACTATGAAAATGGTTTATTGATCATCGACTTGCAGCGCATTATTCCAGAAGAAAAATTGCCACGTCAAATCCCGATTGGCAATAAACTGCTCATTGCAAACGATGAAAAATCAGTGGAATAAGCTTGATTAAGTACGCAAAGGAAGGTCCGAAAGGGCCTTTCTTTTTGGCTACAGATTACCTAAGCTCATTAAGGCAATACGCTTTCTGATCATAAAAATAAACCATGAATGTGCCAGAAAACATCCTGTTTCATCAAGCTAGCCCGATCATGCGCACTACGGGATATTTGCTGTTTTGTTATCCGGTCGGAATATTCAGCATTTTTTATTTCAGCAGTGCACGTAGCAATTCCAGCTTTCTTCAAGGTCTGTTATTTTTATGGCAGGAGTCTCCTGGCTTTTATGTTTATATTGGCGGCTTTCTTGGTCTTTCGCTGCTTATGTTGGGAACTAAACTGAAAATCACCTCACACGCTATTTATTATACTTTGGCCGGTTTCCGCATCAGCCTGTGCTTAAAACGACATTCGGTACAGTATAGTTTTCTAAATCCACGCTATGCTTCTCTCAAAGCACATCTCAAACGTTGGCTCTATAACATGCCAGCACATGTGATTAGTCCACGCGATGGCACTTTGGATTTTAAATTGTGTCAGCCTGGTCTGATGAATCAAATTTGCCTCGGGTTTTTCCGGATTCAGCTATCGATGTTTTCCCGGCAGCAAGCCAGGGAAATTATTCAAGCTATGTACAATGCGTGGAATTTTAGAGCATAAAAAAAGCCCTGCATATGCAGGGCTTTTTTCGTTTAATGAGTGCTTACTTTTTCTTTTTAGGACCAAGTAACATACCCATTTGACGGCCTTCCATTTTCGGCATCTGCTCAACAGTACCGAATTCAGCCACGTCAGCTTCAATTTTTTGCAATTGAGCTAGACCCAACTGTTGGTGCGCCATTTCACGACCACGGAAACGAAGCGTGATTTTCACCTTGTTACCTTCTTCAAGGAACTTGATGATTGCACGTAGTTTTACGTTGTAATCGCCAACATCAGTACCCGGGCGTAGCTTGATTTCTTTCACCTGGACTTGATGTTGTTTTTTCTTCGCTTCTTTCTGCTTTTGCTTAAGATCAAACAAATGCTTGTTGAAGTCCATGATCTTACATACTGGTGGCTCAGCGTTTGCTACGATCTCTACAAGATCAAGCTCAACACTTTCTGCTGCGCGCAGGGCGTCAGCTAAGCTTACAATCCCTTTCTGCTCACCATTTTCGTCTACAAGACGGACTTCTTTCGCACGAATTTCATCATTCAAGGCAGGACGGTTTGATTTGTTACCGCCCTGTTGATTACGGTCAGGCTGTTTAATCGCTGTTACTCCACAATGTACCGGCCACGTTCGGCTACGGCTGCTTTTACTAGGTCAACGAAAGCATCGATTGACATAGTACCCAAATTTGTTCCTGAGCGGGTACGCACGTTTACGGTACCTTCCTCTACTTCACGGTCCCCAAGTACCAGTAAGTAAGGAATACGCTCTAATGTACGTTCACGAATCTTAAAGCCGATTTTCTCATTTCTCAAGTCAGAAATTGCACGGATACCGTTTTCTTTAAGTTTTGCGACGACTGACTCACATGCCTCAGCTTGAGAATCGGTAATGTTCATCACACACGCTTGCATTGGTGCCAACCAAGGTGGCATGAAGCCTGCGTAGTGTTCAATCAGTATACCAATAAAACGCTCGAAGCTGCCAAGAATTGCACGATGTAACATTACTGGCTGATCGCGGTCATTATCTTCAGTGACATAAGACGCATCCAGACGTTCTGGCAAGTTAAAGTCACACTGAATGGTACCACACTGCCAGACACGACCTAAGCAGTCTTTCAGAGAGAATTCAATCTTCGGACCGTAGAATGCGCCTTCGCCTGGTTGAAGTTCCCACTCAAGACCTGCAGCATCTAAAGCATCTGCCAAAGATTTTTCTGCCATATCCCAAAGCTTGTCATCACCCACACGTTTTTCAGGACGCGTCGACAACTTCATTTGTACTTCTTCAAAGCCAAAGTCTTTGTATACATCCAGTGTCAATTTGATAAAGTTTGCAACTTCAGGACCAATCTGTTCTTTGGTACAGAAAATATGCGCATCATCTTGGGTAAAGCCACGTACACGCATAATGCCGTGCAATGAACCCGATGGCTCGTTACGGTGACATGAACCAAACTCTGCCAAACGTACAGGAAGATCACGGTATGACTTCAAGCCTTGATTGAACACCTGTACGTGACAAGGACAGTTCATTGGTTTCACCGCATAGTTGCGGTTTTCAGAATGCGTGGTGAACATGTTGTCTGCATAGTTGGCAGCATGTCCCGATTTTTCCCACAGCGTGAAATCAACCACTTGTGGGGTACGGATTTCTTCGTAGCCATTGTCTTGCTGAACTTTACGCATGTATTGTTCAAGCACTTGGTAAATGGTCCAACCGTTTGGATGCCAGAACACCATACCCGGTGCTTCTTCTTGCATATGGAACAAATCAAGTGCTTTACCGATTTTACGGTGATCTCGTTTTTCTGCTTCTTCAATCCGTTTTACATAAGCCGCAAGCTGCTTCTTGTCTGCCCACGCTGTACCGTAAATACGTTGTAGCTGTTCGTTTTTCGCATCACCGCGCCAGTAAGCACCTGAAATTTTAGTCAGCTTGAACGATTTTAAGAATTTGGTGTTTGGAACGTGCGGACCACGGCACATATCCAAGTAATCCTGATGGTAGTACAAGCCCATTTGGGTTTCTTCAGGCATGTCTGCGATCAGGCGCAATTTGTATTCTTCGCCACGCGCAGTGAATTCAGCAATCACTTCATCACGCGGCGTCATTTTTTTCACAACATCATAGTCCTGATCGATGAGCTTTTTCATACGCTCTTCAATCGCTGCCATGTCGTCTAAGGTAAACGGACGTGGCATCCAGATGTCATAGTAGAAACCTTCCTCAATGACCGGACCAATGACCATCTTTGCTTCTGGGAACAGTTGCTTAACCGCATGACCGACCAAATGCGCGCAAGAATGGCGAATGATCTCGACACCGGCTTCGTCTTTAGGCGTGATAATTTGTAGTGTTGCATCTTCAGTGATGAGATCAGACGCATCAACCAAACGATCGTTGACACGACCAGCAACTGTATTTTTTGCAAGACCAGGACCAATGCTAAGTGCAACGTCCATCACAGATACGGCGTGATCAAACTGTTTTTGATCGCCATTTGGCAAAGTGATAATTGGCATAAGAAATCCTTAAGGAGTGATGCCCCGTACCATGGAGCATATCACCGCGAGATTATGATCGAGGCACAGCCTCAAAAGATAAAAACGGTGGATAAATAAAATCGATTCGAATTTTACACGGCTTGGCCGCATGATTAAACCTTTTCCCAATAAAAATAAGATTTACCGTCAAATCTGTGCCTGATCGTTAAAGGCTTAGGCTCATTTTTCATTTCAGAATGTGGTTATTCCCGGAACGTCTGCCACTGGAGAAACTTTCCTTCTGTATAAGCATAAAGCTGAGCGAATTGCGGGATGATAGCTTCACTTTGTGTCGGTCTTAAAAACACATAATCATCGACATGAATATCGCACTGCATGGGCACCTGAAGCATTTCCTGATTACTGCTGCGACCATACAATACATGCGGTCGGCTTTTTTCAGGATAAATATAATCTGCTCGCCAATAGCCTCCGTAAATAAATATGGCTTTATATTGATGTGGAAGATGATTCAACAGTTCCAAACCGGGAATCTGGCTACAAGGCAAAACTTTGAGTATCGGTGTGGCAATCCATAAAGCACAGCTTAAAGCGGATAAATTTTTCAGATCAAAATCACTGGGCTTGAGCAGCATCGAGCCAAAGGCCAGATCATTACAGACACTTTGCTGGCAATGCTGCATAAATGTCGGACTACCACCGCCATTAAAACACAGACCTTCTTGCCATAAATCGGGGAATTGCTGCTGCAAAATAGTTTTATATTGTTGATACATCTGCTGCGATTGCTGATAACTTTTTTCAGGACTTTTCAGAATTTTTGGCAATTTGGCGACATGTGCATCATAGCCCATTAGACCCGAAAGTTTGAGATAAGCCGCGTTATGCTGAATCAGCTTCATTAAGGCTATAAATTGCTGCTGCGTTTGTACGCCGCCACGATGCAGCCCCACATCAATTTCAATATTGACATTCAGGCAGATATTCAAGCTTTGCGCGAGTTGCAGATATTGTTTTAAGCGCTCCACCTCCTCAATCAGCCATTGGATACTTGCTTGATCACTGGCTTTATTTGGATCAGATAAAGTTTGATAAAAAGATTTTACCGCCTGAATCGGCATCGGTTTACCCAACAAGATATCAGCTTGCGGAAACGTCCCAATAATTTCCGCAAGATGCGGCAGATGAAACACCATAAAGCGCTGGGTATTCAGCTTTTCACTGGCCAGTTTGAGTAGCTGAATGCTGGCCAAGGACTTCACCACTAGGCGTGGTTTTAACTTCGCAGGCAATTTTGACTGTACATAGTCCAAATTACCTTGATAGGTTTTTAAATCTAAAATCAGTTGCGGTGTGCCAGTGCCCTGCCGTTTTAATTCCTGCGTCAGTTGCTGAAAATAATTTGATTGCATCGCCCTCTCCTCATTTCCCAGATAAAAACAATTCTTTTAAATATGGATTCAGCCATTTTTGCTGTGGATCCAATTGCTGACGTAGCACCATGAAATTATCCCATTTCGGGTAGAGTTCGCGCAGCGAGGCTGCGCTCATACTATGTAACTTGCCCCAATGCGGTCGTCCCTGATATTTCTGTAAAATCGGCTCGACCAGATCAAAGATCGCGTGGTAATCCTGTTTATAAAATTGATGAATCGAAATGGAGACCGAATCACGCTGATAAAAAGGACTTAGCCAGATCTCATCGCCTTTGACATAACGAAACTCGATCGGGAAAAACATCGGCACTTGGTGTTTGCATAAAACATGCAGAATCTCGTCCAGACACTGCAAGCCAAACTCAACCGGAACCTGATATTCCATTTCATTAAATCTGGTCTTACGCGGAGTTGGAAAAATTCTGGATGAACAGTCTACATAACGAGTCGGTTTGACAAATACGCCGAGCAGTTTTTGCAGATAGGGATTTGTCTTTGGGAAGAGTCGCGTCAATTCCGAACATAGAGTCAATAAAATATCTTCCGGAGGCCAGCTCTCTGTTCTCGGCTGAATGGTTGCATCCGTTTCATCCAGAGTTTTCAGCATCACTTGATCGGCATGTAAAAAAGCCCAAAATTCAATATACCGGTGCTGATGTTTCCATTGATCAATATGGGTAAATATGTCTTTTAATGAACAGAGCCGAATCTGTTCTTTTAGTTTATATCGTGGCCGATTTTGCAGGGTGATTTGGGTCAATACACCCAAGCTGCCCAATGCCACCCGTCCAGCCTGAAATATCTCAGCATTCTGCTCACGATGACATTGCAACAGCTCTCCATCCGCGGTCAGTAATTCAAAGCCTTCCACGAAAGCAGAGATGCAAGGTAAATCGATGCCCGTGCCATGCGTTCCGGTAGAAATCGCTCCGGCCAGACTTTGCTGGTCTATATCGCCCTGATTGATTAAGGCCTGATTGATCGGTACCAGATCTTCCCCCAAATCATATAAACGCGTCCCGGCCCGCACGGTGCATTGGGTTTTCTCTTGATCAAAGGCAACGATACCTTTTAACAAATCGAGATTAAGCAACACCTCATCTGTTTTGGCCAATGGGCTAAATGAATGTCCTGCACCCACTGCACGAATGTGTGCATGGGTCTTCACTAAACTTTGTGATTCACTGATCTGGCTAGGCTGACAAATCCGAGCAGCACTGGACTGGCTCCCCGACCAGTTTCGCCAGGCGTCATTCGCCTGTTGTATTTTCATTATTATTCTCTGGCTTATATTATTTTAATGATTCAACTAGAGTAAAATACCTAAAAAATCAAACTTGGGAACCCAGGCGTTCAGAACATTTAAGTAGGGTTAAATATTTTTATTAATATTCAATTACTTAGAATTTGTAAAATCGTACTCGACTAAAGCATAAATGCAAGATTTCTGAGAAATACATATCTTTTCAAAAGGATATGAAAATAAATATAGAACGGAGTTTTACAATGGTTAGCGCATATGATGAATTACCGCGTACCCCCGCGAATTTTGTAGCCTTATCACCTTTACGCTATCTTGATCGTGCAGCTTATATCTATCCAAACCAGAACGCGATTATTCACGGTAAGCGTCGTATTACCTGGCGTGAGAAATACAACCGTTGTCGTCAGTTTGCCAACCAACTCCAAAAATTAGGCATCGGTAAAAATGATACCGTGTCTGTCCTGCTGCCTAACGTCCCTGCCATGATCGAAGCGCATTTTGCTGTACCAATGGCAGGTGCCGTCCTGAATACCTTAAATACCCGTCTGGATGCCAAGACCCTTGCTTTCATGCTGGAACATGCTGAGAGCAAAGTATTATTGGTTGATCCTGAATTTACTGCACTTGCGACTGAAGCACTCGCTCTAGTTTCACAAGACATTTATGTCATTGATGTGGCTGATGCAGAGTTTGAAGGTGAAGACCAGCGTATTGGCCAAATCGAATATGAAGACTGGATTGCGCAAGGCGATGCAAACTTTGAATGGCATTTACCTCAAGATGAATGGGATGCCATCAGCTTAAGTTACACTTCTGGGACCACCGGCAACCCGAAAGGCGTGGTCTATCATCATCGTGGTGCCTACATTAACGCAGCCAGTAATATTATTGCCTGTGGCATGACACCACGTGCCACCTATTTATGGACACTGCCGCTATTCCACTGTAATGGCTGGTGCTTTGCCTGGACCATGGCGGCCAACGGTGGAACCAACGTTTGCTTGCGTAAAGTTGATGCTGAACGGATCTTTAAACTGATTGCCGAACATAAAGTCGATTACTTCTGCGGTGCACCAATTGTCTTGTCAATGCTGATTAACGCACCTGAAGAGAAAAAGACCAAAATTGATCATCGTGTCGAAGTGATGGTGGCGGGTGCCGCACCTCCAGCAGCAATTATTGAAGGCATGCGCAATATCGGCATTAATGTCACGCATGTTTACGGCTTGACTGAAACCTATGGCCCTTCTGCACTCTGCGCTTCACAGGCAGGCTGGAGCGATCTGTCTATTCAGGAACAGGCACAGTTGCACTCCCGTCAAGGCGTCCCGTATCCATTGCAAGATGGCATGAAAGTGCTTGATCCGGATACCATGCAGGAAGTGCCACATGATGGTCAGACCATGGGTGAAATCATGTTCCGTGGCAATATCGTGATGAAAGGTTATCTGAAAAATCCTGAGACGACAGCAGAAGCCTTTGCTGGTGGCTGGTTCCATACGGGGGATCTGGCGGTATGCCAACCGGATGGCTATGCAAAAATTACCGACCGTTCCAAAGATGTGATTATTTCCGGCGGGGAAAATATTTCATCTCTTGAAGTGGAAGAAGTGCTGTATCAGCATCCGGCAGTGCTGACTGCGGCGGTAGTCGCAAAGCCTGATCCACGCTGGCAGGAAGTTCCTTGTGCCTTTATCGAACTCAAAGAAGGAATAACAGCTTCGGAAGAAGAAATTATGGAATTCTGCCGTGAACATCTGGCCCGTTTTAAAGTGCCTAAGGATGTGGTGATTACCGAAATTCCAAAAACTTCGACCGGAAAATTGCAGAAATTTGTTTTACGTGAGTGGGCCAAAGAGCGTGCGCAAGGTGAGTTCTCTTAAGGCCATCCAGGCATATTTTTTCAAAATCTACTCAATAAAAAATCGTGCTAAGAAAACTTAGCACGATTTTTTAACTTACCCTCTCCCAAACCCTCTCCTATAAGGAGAGGACTTTAAGGAGCTTACATCTCTACCATTTCCACGCCATCAATACGGGCAACGGTCATCAAGTCCTTATCACCACGACCTGAAACCGTCGCAATAATAATTTGATCCTTGTCCATGGTCGGTGCAAGTTTAGTGACATAAGCCATAGCATGTGCGCTTTCTAACGCCGGAATAATGCCTTCAATCTTGGTCAAGTCGCGGAAACCCTGTAAAGCTTCCTGATCATTGATCGGCACGTATTTCACGCGATCCATATCTTTCAGAAAACTATGTTCCGGACCCACACCTGGATAATCCAGACCTGCAGAAATTGAATGTGTTTCGATGATCTGGCCTTGCGCATCCGACATCAGATAAGTACGGTTACCATGCAGAACACCGACATGACCGGCATTCAATGGCGCAGAATGTTTACCTGATTCAATCCCATGACCTGCTGCTTCAACGCCGTACATTTTCACATCTTGGTCATTCAGGAATGGATAGAACAAGCCCATTGCATTAGATCCACCACCGACACATGCTACCAAGGCATCTGGTAAACGGCCAGCCTGTTCCAGAATCTGACGGCGTGCTTCACGACCAATGATCGACTGGAAATCACGAACCAGTTGCGGATATGGGTGTGGACCTGCCACAGTACCAATCACGTAATAAGTTGAATCAACATTGGTCACCCAGTCACGCATGGCTTCATTCATGGCATCTTTTAAGGTTTTAGAGCCACTTTCTACCGGCACAACCGTCGCGCCTAATAAACGCATACGGTAGACGTTCATCGCCTGACGTTTTACATCGTCTGCGCCCATGAATACTACACATTCAAGACCTAAACGTGCTGCAATTGTTGCCGTTGCTACACCATGCTGGCCTGCACCTGTTTCGGCAATAATACGTTTCTTGCCGGAAAGCTTCGCCAGTAAGGCCTGACCGATTGTGTTATTTACTTTGTGCGAACCGGTATGGTTCAGGTCTTCACGTTTCAGGTAAATCTGTGCGCCACCCAACTCTTTCGACCATCGTTCAGCATGATATAAAGGACTCGGACGACCGACGTAAAACGCCATGTCACGGTCAAATTCTGCCAAAAACTGCGCATCATCTTTCATACGGAAATAGAGCTTTTCCAAGTCTTCTAAAGCCGCCATGAGTGTTTCTGACACAAAACGTCCGCCATGAATACCGAAATGCCCGCGTTCATCCGGGAATTGGGTATAGTCAACTGCCTGACTGTTCTGGCTAGTACTTTGCTGATCCACGATGGACTCCTTGCATAAAGCGTTCTATGAGTTGTTGGTCTTTAATACCTTTTGCGGACTCGACACCGCCACTCACATCGACGGCATACGCCTGTGTGGTGAGAATTGCCTGTTCAATATTGTCAGGATTTAAACCGCCTGCCAAGATCAAGGGAATATTGAGTTTGGGAAATGTGTCCCAATCGAAGCTGTGCCCTGTGCCACCTTTCAGATCAGGATGCCATGCATCTAATAGCACTGCGCTTGCGCCTGCATCTTGATAACCTTGAATTTCTGCGACTGCATCCAGATCAGGTTTTACCTGAATGGCTTTATACCAACGGCGTCCGACCTGCTGGGCGATGGCCTGACACTGTTCAGGTGTTTCATCGCCATGAAATTGTAAAATATCCAGCGGTATTTTATTTAAAATCGCCTGGATTTCATCTGCGTGACTATTCACAAATAAACCCACCGCCTGTACATACGCCGGAACCGCCCGGATCAGGATTTCAGCCTGCTCTAAAGTGACATGCCGCGGACTCGGTGGATAAAATACAAATCCTATCGCGTCACAGCCAGCATTGGCTACGGCATGTACATCTTCAACTCGGGTGATTCCACAAATTTTGGCACGGGTTCGCATATTATGTTGGCTCTAGATCTACCAATGTATTGAACAATCTATAAGATTGGGGCAAATCATTGTAATGCAATTTTTCTGACTTGCGTAAAGTTCATCTGGATTATTCTCTATGCAGATTGTGTATAACTCATATTGACTTTATACTGCGCTCACTTTGCAGCAAGTCCAAGCCTTCAGGCTTTAGGGAAGCTGGTGTAAATCCAGCACTGCCCCCGCAACGGTAAAAAATGAAACGTATCTCATTAAACTCTTTGGTTTACACCACTGCATCTTGATGTGGGAAGGTGGATATACAGCAAAGTCGCTGCTTTGCACATTTAAGTCCGGAAACCTGCTTGCTGTGTTCTATAACTCAATCATTCACGGGGAAGTGAATGTATGGAGCTTTAACATGTCACTTCATTGTCAACCTACTGCCTTGGTAGGTGCGATCGCACTTGCGTTGGGTACCACTTCATCTGTTTTTGCTAACGAGCAAAAAGTTGCAAAAGCATCTTTAGATACCATTGTGATCACGGCATCACGCAGCGAACAAAATATTGAAAATGTGCCGATGCGTCTAAATGTGATTGATGAAAAAACGATTCAACAATCCCCTATTGCTGACTTACCTTCATTATTAACGAAAGAAGCAGCGCTATCAGTCAAACAAGTGGGTGGCTATGGTCAACCAGCTTCAATTTTCTTACGTGGCAGCAATGCCGCACATACCTTAATTTTACAAGATGGTATGCGCTCCAATACCGCAACTGTTGCAGGTACAAATTTACATTTAATTGATACGACAGACATTAAGCAAATTGAAATTCTAAAAGGCCCTGCATCGGTACAATATGGTACTGATGCAATTGGAGGTGTAATTCAACTCATTTCCAAAACACCGACAGAAAATAGTGCGTTTACAACGGTCGAAGTCGGTGAAAAAAATACCTACAAATCACTTGTCGGTGTTGATGCTGCTGAAAATGGCTATTACGCCCAAATTCGTGGGCAACGCCTAGAAACAGATGGTGACCAAATTATTAGCAATCAATCTAAAAAAGCAGGTTTCGATCAAAAAGGCTATTCAGCGAAATTAGGCGTTGATCAAGACAACTTTGGATTGTCAGCGGAATTTAAAGAAAATGAAGGTCACGGCGACTACTTCTCTTATGGTGCACCAGAAGCTTATGATTTCACCAATCGCCTTTATAATATTAAAGGTTATTTTAAGCTTAATCCAAATTTAGTGTGGGAAACTCGCCTATCACAATTTGAAGATGAATACGTAATTGTACAAAGCGCTTATCCATCGACTGTAATCACTGAACAACAAGAAATAGATTCCAATATTCAATGGCAAATCAACGCCGAGCATAAACTTCTTGCGGGTGTACATTACAATAAGACAGAAGCTGAAAGTTTAAACACCTTTAAAGATGAAAATGATAGCACTGGCTATTATTTACAGCACCAATATCAAAATGATGTCATCAGCACCCAAGCGGGTATTCGAGTTGAAGACAATCAGCAATTTGGTACACATAGTGTAGGACAACTCGCTGTTCGACATACCCTAAGCCCTACATCAAGTATTTATGCCAATGTCGGAACAGCATTTCGTGCCCCAGTTGTCGGGCAAATTATTAGTGAACCCGCTTGGTGGGGCGGTAATCCTGACCTACAACCAGAAGAAAGTGTATCTTATGAAATTGGTTTTGATCATCTAATCACCCCATCAATGACATTATACGGTTCTGCTTTTCAAACCCAAGTCGACAATATTATGGTCTCTAACGGAGATACCAACTGGGTATTTGAAAATATGGACAGCGCCACCTTTAATGGTGCTGAATTGGGTTTAAAATTGACACAAGATGACTTCTATGCCAATGCTGAATATGCGTATATTCAAGCCAAGAACGATGATAAAGATAAAGATTTGCCAAATCGCCCACGCCAAAACTTCAACCTAACCTTGGGTTGGGATAATGGTCAATATGGTGCGTCCACGTCTTTAGTAGCTAAAGGTAAATCTAAGGAGGATAAAGGCCTTATTCCAGGCTATGCAGTCATTGATATGAATGCCTATTGGCAAGTGAATCCTCACTTAAAAACCTTTGTGAATATTCGTAACCTAGGTGATACCAATTACAAAACAGCATTTAATGATGCCACATCTTATTACATTGCCAGTGACCGCCTCGCTTCTATTGGAATCACTTTTAAATACTAAGCTCTAAACAGCAAAAAACTTTAAAACAGCGCAGTTTATGGATAATGTTATGACCGACATTATCCTTTTTTATTATCTTCATTAAAAATTCAAGGAACACATATGGGCCACCGTTTAAGTAAAATTTACACGCGCACAGGCGATTCAGGCACTACCGGACTCGGTGATGGCTCACGTGTTGCCAAAGATGATTTACGTATTGATGCACTCGGCGATGTCGACGAACTGAATGCCGTGATTGGCGTATTACGCGCACAAATTTCAGCAAGCACTATTAAAGATCAAGCCGCTTGGGATAAATCTTTAAGCCTGATCCAGCACTGGTTATTTGATCTGGGCGGTGAAGTGTGTATTCCGGGTTTTAATCTGGTGCAACCGGTATCGATTGAGTTTCTGGAAAATGATATCGACCGCATGAATGAAGCGTTGCCGATGTTAAAAGATTTTATTCTGCCTGCCGGAACGCTGGTGTGCAGCTTTGCCCATCAGGCGCGTGCAGTCTGCCGTCGTGCAGAACGCAGCGTAATGTCGGTACATCACCGTGACCAAAATATTCAGGCAGCGTCGCTGCAACTACTTAACCGTTTATCGGACTGGTTATTTGTAGCATCACGCACCCTGCAACGCGCTGAGGGCGGTTTCGAAGTGCTGTGGCAAAAAAATATCAATGACAGCATCGAAAAGTAAAATTATGTTTCAAGTTGCTATCTAAAAATACACGTCAGATGTCTCTTGATTTTACAGAACATCTGACGAAAATAGAAAGTGTCACTCTTCTGTCACGTAGCCCTCGCAAAATGAACTTAACTTTCCCACTCATGAGCATCTTATGCGCATAATTGGTCATCGTGGTGCACGTGGCGAAGCCCCTGAAAATACCTTGGGCGGTTTTCAATATATTCAGGAGATTGGCATTCGCGCCGTTGAGTTTGATGTCCGTCAGCTCAAAGACAATGCCTTAATCATCATGCATGATGACGACTTTGTGCGTACCACCGGTTTGCAGAAGCATCTATACGAGTGTAACCGTCAAGATCTTACCCAATATAATCACGCAGTGGCCTGGTCAGAATGGAATAAAATCGAAGCGACCCCATTGCTCGATCAAACCTTAAATGTCATTCGAAATTTCGAGCATATTGAAGTCGAAATTAAAAGCGTAGCATCTGAAGCAGCAGCTGAAAAAATCGCGTTTGAAGTCGAACAGCAGTTACAAGGCTATGAGCAGGCAGCTATTATTACCAGCTTTGATGCCAAAATTCTGGATGCTTTCAAACAGCAAAACTCACGTTTAAAACGCGGTTTATTGGTTGAAACCGATGTCAAACATCAAGCTATTGATCAGGCGCTGGAACTTGGATGCTGTCATATTGGCTGGATGGATGAATTGGCCAGTAAAGACCTGATTCAAGCCACGCAGGCTGCCGAGTTGAATATCAGTGTCTGGACGGTCAATGATGTCACCCGTGCCAAACAGCTGCGAGACTGGGGCATTCAGGGGGTGATTACCGATTATCCAAAATTGATGCTACAACAACTCTAAATAATCTCTCTTAGCCTTGATTGATCTAGGTATTTCTTGATCCAGTTCATTTCGAAAATGTAATAATGAAAGTGTGAATCTTCCTTAATCAGATTTTATTTGAAAGTGAAATTAAGTTGCCCAACCTCTATATTCTGCAAATTTCCTGATAATATTGTAGAAATTATGAACAACTATTTTCCTCTGATTCATTCGGTTTCCATTTTCTGAAAGAGTGATAATCCTCAGTCACTTAGTCGGAAATCAGAACCCGTCTACGCTCGCAAAATGGTCACTTCTGCCCTACTTATTCTGTTACCGACAAGTACAATACAACCGTACAATAATGCTAGTGATGCCTTAGGGCACATGCTAATATGGACAAGATAGGCTGCTGTTAAAACCAACAGTAGTTTCTGCTTTTTGTTATACCTTCCGAGGTTCTAGGAGTGCTGTTGGAGATGAATGCTCCCTTACCCAAAGCCCCCATCAACTGGATTGCTGTGTTTGCATTGGTATTTTTACCGATCGTAGCCCTGATTGCGATTCCGTTGTATGCGTATCACCATGATTTTAGCGCTGCCGCTTGGATCAGTATGTTTGTTTTACTGGGCGTAAGCAGCCTCGGCATTACAGCAGGATACCATCGCCTGTGGGCACATCGTGCTTATGAAGCCACTTTACCATTAAAAATCATCTTGATGATTATGGGTACATTTGCTGTACAGAATAGTATTTTATTCTGGGCATCTGGTCACCGTACCCATCACCGTCATGTCGATGATGTTGATCAAGACCCGTACTCGATCAATAAAGGCTTCTGGTATGCACATATTGGTTGGATGTTACGTGATTATCCATCAGGTGCAGCCAATTATAAAAATGCGCCAGATCTGTTAAAAGACAAAGTGGTGATGTTCCAGGACAAATACTACGTTCCTTTAGTGATTGCTGTTCATGCTGCGATTTTATTGCCAATTGGTTGGGCAGTCGGCGATGTCTGGGGCGTGTTGCTGTTGGGTGGATTAATGCGTTTAATCCTGAGCCATCATGTAACCTTCTTCATTAACTCACTTTGCCACATGTGGGGAAATCGTCCTTATACCGACGAAAATACTGCACGTGACAACTTCGTACTCGCGGTTGCAACTTGGGGTGAGGGTTATCATAACTATCACCACATTTTCCAATACGATTACCGTAACGGCGTAAAATGGTGGCAATACGATCCAACTAAATGGTTGATCTGGACTTGTTCTAAACTTGGTTTAGCTAAAAACTTGCGCCGCATTCCTAGCTTTAATATCAAAAAAGCGGAATTGGCAATGAAGTTTAAATATGCTGAACAGGATCTTGCGGTATATGGCCATGATGTTTCTGAAGATATCTCGGCGGTAAAAACCAAGATCGCACAGGAATATGATGCATTTACCCAAACTTTAAATGACTGGGCGAAGCTGAAAGAACAGGAAATTCAGGTCAAGAAAGCATCGATGGCTGAAAAAATCCATCAGATGGATGACAAGCTGAAAGTTGAATTCCAGCTGGTTGAACAGCGTCTTTCTCATCATCGTCAAACCTTGAATCTACTGGTTCGTAATTTGAAAAAATCTGCAGTTTCTCAATAAAAGCTGTTGAACACTAAAGCCCCGATTGGGGCTTTTTTTATGTCCGAAAGATAACGTGAACTCTCGCTTATACAACAGTTTTATACAGCTATCTTTGTTATAGTAAATTTATTCCAATCCTGTACTGATGCCATGTATTTTAACTCTCGCTATCAAACACTGCCCGCCCGCCTCTATCACCATCAAGTTCCGCTGCCGTTAAAAGGTGCGAAAGCCGGACATTTTAATGCAGCTTTAGCAGAGCAATTGCAATGGTCGGATGAAGACAAGGCGCAATGGGTCGAGATTTGTAGTGGTCAGAAAGTTTTTACTGAATTTGAACCCTTGGCTATGGTCTATGCAGGTCATCAGTTTGGACAATGGGCAGGACAGTTGGGAGATGGTCGCGGGTTGTTGATTGCGCAAATTCTGGATAAAAATAATCAGACCATTGACCTGCATTTAAAAGGTGCTGGTGCAACCCCTTATTCACGCATGGGCGATGGTCGTGCAGTACTGCGTTCAGTCATTCGTGAGTATCTGGCAGGTCATGCCTTAAATGCTTTAGGTGTAGCATCCAGTAATGCAGTTGGTTTTACTTCATCAATCCAAGGTATTCAGCGTGAGAAGCTAGAGCCGGGCGCGATGATGTTGCGTACTTCAGACTGTCATATCCGTTTCGGCCATTTTGAATGGATCAATCAGTATCAGCCAGATCTACTAGCTGAATTTACCCAGAAATGTATCGAATGGCATTATCCAGAATGCCTGCAAGCCGAACAGCCGATTCTGAGCTTTGCCACAAAAGTTATTCAGCGCACTGCGGTGATGATTGCCAAATGGCAACTGGTTGGTTTTGCACATGGCGTGATGAATACTGACAACCTGAATATTACCGGTTCAACTTTGGACTTTGGTCCTTATGGCTTTATGGAGCGCTTCCGTCCGAACTGGATCAATAACCACTCGGATTATCAAGGGCGTTATACCTATCAGCAGCAGCCAAGTATCGGACATTGGAATTTGTGGCAATGGTTAAACAATCTGGTCCCGCTCTGCCCTACAGATTATGACAAAGAACAATGGAAACAGGATTTAGCTGCATGTCTGGAGCATTATGAACCAAAATTCTTGGAACATTATAAACATGGTTTAAACCAGAAAATGGGCTTGCCAAGTTTCCATAAAGACAGTTTTGACTGCGCTATGGCCTTTCTGCGAATTTTGCAAAGTGAGCAACTAGACTATACCCAGAGTTTTATCGGGTTGCAAAATAAAGACTATGAAGCCCTTAAAGATGATTGTCTGGACCGACGCCAGTTTGAAGCATTCCTGGCGCAATATGGATCTATCCGTGAACACCAGGATATAGAAGAATTGGATGCCGCCATGCAACTGGCCAATCCGCATTATATTCTGCGGAATCATATGGCACAGAAAGCCATTGAACTGGCAGAGCGGGATGATTTTTCTGAAGTAGACCGTCTGTTTAAATTACTCAGTCAGCCTTACCTGAAACAGCCCGATTTGGAACAGCCTGAAGATTTAGCGCCATTGCCAAGTGATGTGCCTGAAGTGATGGTGAGTTGTTCGTCTTAATAAATAGACTCAAAAAACATGCAAAAAATTGATCAAACTAAATTGACACATGAAATTATTGAAACAGCATATAAGCTGCTTACTCACAAACTCGCATTTGGAGGATTAATTACACATAACGAAAGTGCTTTCCAATTAGAATTAGGACATATTTTAAAAACACTTGGGCAGTTGTATGAGTTTAGGTTAAGCGACAAATTCCATTTAGAGTTTGAAACATTTTTACCTTTAAAAACAATGAGTATTAAGAGTCAATCTGAGCGAGCAAGAATTGATATTTTAATTCGTTATCAAGATGGTGATCATCAAACTTGTGCTGCTATAGAACTAAAATTCTTTAAGAAAAGTAACCATCGGGAACCTAACAACCGTTACGATGTCTTTAAAGATCTTTCAAATTTAGAACTTTACAAGAGAAATGGAATCGACATTTGTTATTTCATTCTCGCAACTGATCATGCCCACTATTGCAACCAAATAAAATATTCGGATGATACCCGTGATTTTGATTTCAGGCATAAAAGTACGTACAAAGAAGGAACGATATTAAGTTATAGAACTCCTAAGCCTTACGGAAACGATATTACACTCATGCAAGACTATGAGTTTTTATGGGACCAGATTAACTATTTATATTTTCTGAAAGTACAAGTTTAAATAAATGTGGATGGTTAATAATAACATCCACATTTATTTTTTAATCAATCTTCAGGATATTCAAAACGGTAGCCCACACCATACACCGCCTGAATCCACTCATGACGGTTACCGGTTTCAGCCGCATCTGAAATCTTACGGCGTAAATTCTTGATATGACTGTCAATGACACGGTCAGCCACATCAAAACTGTCCGGATTAATATGATCCAGCAATTGCGCACGTGAATATACCTGTCCGACATGTTCCAGGAATAACTCCAGTAAACGGAATTCGGTCGGCGTTAAATTCAAGGCTTTTTGTTGATACCAGATGCGCTGTTGTGATTTGTCCATACGGAATAAATCATTGCTTTCCGGTTCTGATTTACGATCCAGACGACGTAACACAGCCTGTACACGCGCGACCAGTTCTTTCGGACTAAATGGTTTACAGAGATAATCATCTGCACCCATATTCAGACCCAACACACGGTCAATTTCTTCAGTACGTGCAGTCACCATAATAATCGGTAAATCCGACTGTTCACGTACCTTACGGCAAATGGTCAGGCCGTCCATACGCGGCACCATCAAGTCCAGAATCATCAGACTCGGTTTACGCTGGGTAAAACTGTTATATGCTTCCTGCCCATCATGAAACATACTGACCTCAAAACCAGCAGCTTCCAGATAGTCTCGCACCAACTGTGCAAGTTCGATTTCATCTTCAACCAGCATGACATGTTTCATCAATCTATTCCCTTCATGGTTTCATTTGTTTAGGAAAGCTCAGCTTGCATCGTAAACCACCCAGTGGTGAATGTGCAAAGCTTAAGCTGCCGCCCAGCGCCTGCGTAATTTTACATGATAATGCCAAACCCAGTCCGGTTCCGCCAGTCGCCCGGGTACGAGAATCATCGACACGGTAGAAACGCTCACCAATACGCGCCAGTTGTTCATCAGTCAGACCAAACGGACTATCATCGATATATAAGGTCCATTCTTTATCATCTTGTGTCGTATGAATATGCACCTGCCCGCCTGCTTCAGTATAGCGAATACTGTTACTGAGCAAGTTCGCCACAATCTGTTTAAAACGATCCAGATCCAGATTTAACTCAGTCCCCTCACCGTCTGCATTGACCGTCAATTCAGCCTGCTCAAAATTCGGCTGGAAGTTGATGAGTTCCTGCTGCACCACCTCCCACGGATTCACCGTCGACAAATAGAATTGTAATTGCTGGGCATCGACCTGTGCTAGCGCGGCCAGATCTTGGGTCAGTTTTTTCAGGCTGTTCACCTGAGCCAGCATGGAAGAAAAATGTTCAGGTGTTGGTTTACGAATCCCATCCTGCATCGCTTCAATCTGTGCTTGCAACACTGCCAATGGGGTTTTTAACTCATGCGAAGTATCTGCCACCCACTGACGGCGTGAGGTTTCATGCTGATCCAGAATCACCGCCAATGCATTTAATTCATTGGATAAATCACCTAATTCATCATTCCGGTTCACTTTAACCTGATATTGATAATTTCCTTGGGTCAAGGCACGTGTGCCATTGAGCAGCCGTTGAATCGGCTTTTTGAAATAAGTCGCCAATAACAGGGACGCAATCAGACTCGCCAAAATACTGAGTGCATAAACCAGAAATAAATAACGCTTCTGGTTACTAAAGAAATTGATACTTAAGGCATCATCCTGATCCAGAACCGGTTTTAAGCCCAAATAGCCGACAATCTGGTTATTCACCATAATTGGGCGATAAGAAATCTGCTCATCCGAAGCCTCACCGACCACAAAACGACGCTTGGCATCATACAGAGAAAGACGTGAACTGAGACCAAGACGATCCGGCATCTGGATAAACTGCTTCTTGCCGGTCGGCTGCTGTGCTGGCTGTTCCCCATTCTTGCGATCAGCCCTAAACAGATTCTGATTGGAGCTGAGCGGGAATTTCAAGCCTTCAAAGGGCTGAAACTGTGAAGGCAAATTAGATGCCAGCACACGTAATTCTTCTTCATTGACCTGACGTTGTGGCAGCGCCGGATCTACCATACTGGGTGCGACCTGAGCCAGAGTCTGTTCCTGAAAATAACGCTGCTGCAAGGCAATATCATACTGACGGCGTAACCACCAGCGTGACAAACGGTCATAATCATCCGGTGCGGCTTCACCTTCCATCTGGAGGATCTGTGCCTGAATCGCATTGCCCCAGTCCTGATAGACTGCATAGACATCTGCCAGATTTTCAATCACATAATCCAGCTTCTGCATTTCGACATCAGCGACATAACGGGCGAAATTACGCTGCATATTCAGATGCAATACACCCAGACTTACCGTGGTAATGACCAGCGTGGTCAACAGCACGGTCAAAAATAGACGTAATGCAATGGGAATGCGGCGAATGTTCAAAATAGAAATCTCAATTTTTCTTCTATATTCATTATTGTAGCGAACACCGCAGCAAAAAACTCTTCATTGTTTCTTCATCTTTATTGTTTAATCTTTATCTGACATAGAATCAGCTTCTTGACGGGGATAAATACAATGCAAACCATGACAAAAATAGCTTTAATCAGTGCAAGTGTTTTATCAATGGGCGCGTTGACTGCCTGTCAATCCACCAGCAATGTGCCAAGCAATGATCATCCCCACATGATGAAACATCATGAAGGCAAAAAACAGCATCTAACTCCCGAACAGCGTGAGCAGTTTAAGGCAAAGCGTGCAGAACGCATGCAGTTTGCCAAACAGCTTCAACAGGCCTGCGACAATAAAGCTGTGGGCTCGGCCGTTCAAATCAAGACTGGCGATAAAACCATAGACGGCACCTGCAAGATGGTCTTTAAAGCAGATCGTAAAGAGATGAAAAGCCATCGCGACATGAAAGCTGAGCATCGTCCAATGCGTGCTGATATGCGTAGAGGCATGATGCACGGTGAAGTCTTGACGGATGCCAAACGTGCAGAATTGACTAAACAGTTTGATCAGCGCCTCGCTCAACATCAGGCACATCAACGAGCCATGCTGCAAGCCTGTCAAGGCAAAAAAGACGGGACTGCTGCACAGATCAAGATGAGCGAACAAACTATCAATGGCAAATGTCATGTCCGTTTCCAGCCCACAGCCTCTACCTATTAATGCATAGGAATCAAGGCTTCACGACTAGCACCTTCGGGTGCTTTTTTATTGCGTGCTCTTTCATGCATACAGTTGACTATTCGTTTCCTGCAGAATATGGCTAAAGTCTTTATACTCAAGACCTTTAATGCGTCATGCAGATTAATCTTTGACTTTACAGTCACCAAGAAAACACCCCGAAAAGCTTGTACCGCAGGGGAAGTTGTTGCACGATTAGATCATTCCAAACCGTGTCAGTGAAGACAGGTTTTAGTTCATCTAAGATTATAACGCTGGTTCAACCAGTATTGAGGAAACCGATATGCCACAATACAAAGCGCCTTTACGTGATATGCAATTTGTGTTGCATGAATTATTAAATGCTGAACAACACTATGCAAATCTCCCTGCATTCCAAGAAAACGTAAGCCGTGAGCTGGTAGATCAGTACTTAGAAGCTGCGGCCGACTTCTGTGAAAACGAATTGTCTCCGATCAACCAGACCGGTGACCGTGAAGGCTGTACCTGGAATGACGGCGTTGTTACGACTCCGACTGGCTTTAAAGAAGCGTACCAAAAATACATCGAGCTTGGCTTCCCTTCTCTTTCTGCTGAAGAACAATACGGCGGTCAAGGCTTACCGAACTCTTTAGGTATCGCGATTTCTGAAATGGTGGGTACTGCGAACTGGGCATGGGGCATGTACCCTGGCCTGTCTCACGGTGCGGTTCGTACTTTAGAACATCATGGTTCAGCTGAACAAAAAGACGCTTACCTGCCTAAACTGGTTTCAGGTGAATGGACGGGTACCATGTGCTTAACTGAATCTCATGCGGGTTCTGACTTGGGTATTATCCGTACTAAAGCTGAACCACAAGCGGACGGTAGCTACGCAATCTCTGGCGAGAAGATCTTTATCTCTGCTGGTGAACACGACATGGCAGAGAACATTATCCATATCGTACTTGCTCGTCTGCCAGGTGCACCGAAAGGTACCAAAGGTATCTCATTATTCATCGTGCCAAAATTCAACCTGAATGCTGACGGTTCTATTGGCGAGCGTAACGGCGTACGTTGTGGTTCGATCGAACACAAGATGGGTATCCATGGTAACGCGACTTGTGTCATCAACTTTGACAATGCTAAAGGCTTCCTGATTGGACCTGAAAACCGCGGCTTGAACTGCATGTTCACGTTCATGAACACAGCACGTATCGGTACAGCAGTTCAAGGTCTTGCAGCATCTGAAGGTTCATTCCAAGGCGCGCTTGCATACGCAAAAGATCGTCTGGCAATGCGCTCTCTTTCTGGTCCTAAAGCACCTGAAAAAGAAGCAGATCCAATCATTGTGCATCCTGCGGTACGTAACATGCTTTTAACTCAAAAAGCATATGCAGAAGGTGGTCGTGCACTGGTTTACCTGTTAGCACAATATGCTGACGTGGTTGAACATGCTGCAGAAGAAGCAGACCGTAAATTTGCAGACAACATCCTGTCATTGCTAACACCAATCGCAAAAGCATTCCTGACTGAAACCGGTTCTGAAGCTGCGAAACACGGTGTTCAGGTATTCGGTGGTCATGGCTTTATTTCTGAGCACGGTATGGAGCAGATCGTACGTGATACACGTATTGCTTGCCTGTACGAAGGTACCACTGAAATTCAGGCACTAGACTTGTTAGGCCGTAAAGTATTGGGTACGCAAGGTGCAATGTTGAAAGACTTCACCAAGATCATCCATAAATTTGCTGAAGCGCACAAAGACAATGCTGCAATGAAAGAATTCGTTAAACCATTGGCTGCCTTGAACAAAGAATGGGGCGATCTGACCATGCAGATTGGTATGCGCGCGATGCAAAACCCTGAAGAAGTGGGTGCGGCTGCAGTCGATTACCTCTACTTCTCTGGTTATGTCACTCTAGCTTACCTATGGGCACGTATGGCATTGGTTGCTCAGGAGCAACTGGCTGCGGGCACCACTGATGTTGATTTCTACAATGCCAAAGTGACGACAGCACGCTTCTACTTCAAGAAAATCCTGCCACGCGTTCGTTCACACGTTGAAGTGATTGCGACAGGTGTAGAGCCATTGATGAACCTGGATGCGGAACACTTTGCATTCTAAGTTAGTCTCAGACTAGCTACATTTCAGAAAAAGGACGGTCAATCAACAGGCAGTCCTTTTTCTTTATAAAGAGTTACAGAATTAACCTTTAGTCGTCTAACATTCAGATTTTGAGTGTTTTAGACTGATTAAAACTCATTTAATCAAACAATAAACAGGTGACACACCATGCCAATTTATAACGCGCCACTTGCCGATATGAAATTCATCCTGAACGATGTCTTCAATGCAGAACAATTCTGGCAGGCCAATGAAAATCTAGCGCATCTGGATGCTGCGACAGCAGAAGCGATTCTTGAAGAAATGGCAAAATTTTCTCAAAACGTCATGCTTCCTCTGAACCGTACCGGCGATGAAGAAGGCGCAAAAATTGAAAATGGTAATGTGACCACACCTGCTGGCTTTAAAGAAGCGTTCAAACAATATGCAGAAGGTGGCTGGATTGGTCTGGGCGCAGATATGGAATGGGGCGGCCAGGAAATGCCGAAAATGCTAACGGTACTTTCTGATGAAATGCTGTTTGCCACCAACCCGTCTTTCATGCTGTATCCATTGCTTTCTGTTGGTGCGGGCATGGCGCTGAACAGCTATGCTTCACAAGCACAAAAAGAAACCTATTTACCTAAAATTTATTCGGGTGAGTGGTCAGGCACCATGTGCTTAACCGAACCACATGCCGGTACTGATCTGGGTATTATCAAAACCAAAGCTGAACGTAACGAAGACGGCACTTATAGCATCAGCGGCACCAAGATTTTCATCACTGGCGGTGACCATGACCTGGCGGAAAACATCATTCATTTAGTTCTGGCAAAAACCCCAGATGCGCCTGCCGGCTCTCGTGGTATTTCCCTCTTCATCGTACCGAAATTCCTGGTGAATGAAGATGGTTCTATTGGCGAACGTAACCCGGTCGGCCCAGGTTCAATCGAACACAAGATGGGAATCAAGGCATCAGCAACCTGTGTAATGAACTTTGACGGTGCGAAAGGTTACCTCGTTGGTAAAGAAAATGAAGGTCTCGCTGCAATGTTCGTGATGATGAACTATGAACGTCTGTCGATGGGTATCCAAGGCCTAGGCGCTTCTGAATTCGCTTATCAAAACGCTGCGCAATATGCGACAGACCGTTTACAGGGTCGCAGCGCGGCTGGCGTTCAATCACCAAACAAACCTGCGGACAGTATTCTAGTGCATGGTGATGTACGCCGTATGCTGCTGAATGTACGTGCCAATAATGAAGCTTCGCGTGCCTTTGCAGTTTATGTAGGTCAGCAACTGGATATCACCAAATTCTCTACTGATCCTGAAGCGGTGAAAAAAGCCAATGACCGCGTTGCGCTATTAACACCAATCGCGAAAGCGTATTTAACGGATACCGCATTCCAGGCGACCCTAGATGCACAAATGGTCTTCGGTGGTCATGGCTATATCCGTGAATGGGGCTTGGAGCAATGTATCCGTGACCTACGTATTTCCCAGATCTATGAAGGCACCAACGGTGTACAGTCACAAGACTTGATCGGCCGCAAAACCATTAAATGTGGCGGCGAATATATCTCTGAATATATCTCTGAAATCCGTGACTTTGCCAATAGTCTGGATGCGGATCTAAACTTTATTAAAGATGCCACACTGGATGCAGCAACTGAAGTTGAATCGGTGACTCAGTACATTCTGGAAGCAGCACGAGAAAGCCATGACTTCCCGAATGCAACCGCAGTTGACTATCTGCACGCTGTAGGTCTGTTGAGCTTCTCTTATATGTTCGCGCGCATTACCAATGCAGCGAAAAATAAAGACGGTGAGTTCTATCAAAATAAAATCGCTCTGGCACGTTACTTTGTACAACGCATTCTGCCTGAACTGGCATTACGCATTACTAAAGTGAAATCAGGTTCTGACGTCATCATGAACTTCTCTGAAGATTATTTCACGACTCAAGCTTAAGCTAAAAATCTGCAATAAAAACGCCTGCATCAGCAGGCGTTTTTTATGAAAATGCAACAATTAAACTTTTTGAATTAGCAAGGTATCCGTCTGATTATTGCTTTTCGGATTCGAATGTTTATTCACAATTTTGATATTCCCCTCTGACTCTAAAGACTCGCAGAGCTCCACCACCTTTTGCATATCTTCAGCCTTAATGCCTACGCCGAGGATTAATTTTTTTCCGGCTTCTAATTGGCTAATTTTTGTTTGAATTTTATCTAACACTTTTTTCTCCTATTTATTCAATGTACCACCCATACAATATAGCAATTTAGTCTAAAATAAGCGCAAAAGTTCAAATAATTTAATCTTTATTTTTCATTCAATCATTCTGTGCATGATCTTTGCACGCTATTCTGTAACTATCTTTATTTCACATGAAAAATCAGGAGGATAATATGTCTAAATCACGTCCGAAAATTGAAAAATTTGAAGCGCTCCTCGACCGTCTTGGTAATCTTGCTGTAGAAAGCTTTCATTATATTGCGCTGTTTATTATTGGCTGTATGGTGATCTGGTCCGCTGGCCATACGGTCATCGACATTCTGACCGTCAAACAGTTCGCCACCATTGACGACATTCTTCTGTTGTTTATTTATCTGGAACTGGGTGCCATGGTCGGCATCTATTTTAAAACCAACCATATGCCAGTACGTTTCCTGATTTATATTGCCATTACTGCACTGACCCGTTTGCTGATTGCAGATATTCAACACACGCATAAAGCCAGCATGGATCTGGTGATTATTACCGGTTCGATTCTGATTCTGGCCTTTGCGATATTAGTGGTGCGCTATGCCTCATGGACCTATCCATCCGTGATCCGTGACAAACATAGTGAAAAGCCATTGCCACTCGGTAAAACACCGCGCCCAGAAGATGATGAATTGGCCTAGTCTTTTAAGCCCTCTTTTTTTTTGCACTTCAGCTTAAAGTAATACTTAAGCCTCGTTCAGGGTTTAGGACTATTTATCTCAAGCAACCTCTCCCTTGCGTAGCAGTGCTACTCATCTCCTCACAGGAGAGGGAACTATTTTGGTCTTTTTAGTTATTTACGCTTATTACTGAATTATTCGTTCAGAATTTAAAGCAGTTTAACGATTCGGCATCAGTACATAGCGTCCGTTTTCATAAATCCAGTAGCTGCCACGTGGCGGTGCTGGTAGTCCTAAACGCTGCCAATCGGTAATTACCGTATATCTCGAACTTTCAATCCGGGCAACATTCGGATCACCATTGACCCAGCTATAACTATTCGAATTTTGATAAATAGTGGTCGGTGCCTGATACTGAATGTTTAATCCACTTTGACTCTGTGCAGGTGGATAGCCCCAATATGGTGGTCGTTGCGGGTAATGTGGTCTTGGTGGCAGCGGACGTTGCGGATAATGCTGCCGTGGTGGATCATAAGATCGTGGAGCGCTGCGATAATTCGGTGTGGATCGATCTACACCACCATAACCCACCCAAGCATTGCCAGCCATACTTTGTGCAGAAGATCCTAATAGCAATGCAGCCAATATTGCACTCGATAGTACGATTCTCATTTGAGCTTCCTCCGAATAATCTGCTTATATTTTAAACAAAATAGATGCAGAAAATATGGATAAGGCTGCTGAGCCTGCAATTTTTTGTAATGCGCTTGCCTATTTTCAATCTAGCGGGCTCATCGGCATCCTGTGGCTTTATGCTAAAATCACTTTTTTAATGTTTCGAGTTGAATACTGTGTCTGATTTAAATTTCGATCGTTTGCATGAATATTTTTCTAAAGTGCCGAGTGTTCAGAAAGAACGGATTGATAGCTATGGTTCAGATGGCAAGCAGGCATGGTGGTTTAAATTTCAGATCAATGTTGATCACCCGCTGGCCTGGCAGACTGTGCAAGAGCTGGGACATGTCCTGAATTATATTTCTAAAAATGAACGTCTTCCGACGCAGTTCCTGCCAGTATCTCCACCACCGTATATGAATGGTATTGCCAGAGATTTCTTGTGCTGGGTGATTCAGTGTAATCATGCCGATTTCCCGCCCGATGTCGTATGTGACTGGCTAGAAGCGCGTCTGCCAAATCCGGTGGATGATGAGGCGCAATGGAAAATTAAAACCGATATTTCTGAACTGGATGAATTGACGGATAAAGAGCTGGATCAGTTGGTTCCGCCGAATCCAGAATCAAAAAGCTGATAATAAAAAATCTCCCTAAGTCCCTCTTTTTCAAAGAGGGACTTTCCTCCCTTTTTAAAAGGGAGGTCAGGAGGGATTTAAAATCAAAACGTCGACCAGCCGCTCCATTCCATAAAGCGATACAGCCAATATTTAAAGAACGAGTTTTCTGCATATTGCGTATAGTCTACGCTCATAGAACGGCCATTCAGATTTGACCATGCCCCTTCAAAATATTGCTGGGCATCCCGGAAGACTTCAGCCTGAGGCTGACCCACCACGCGCATATTGGTTTCCAGATTATAGTTTTTCAAATTGCGCACTGTAAAATTGGCCGAGCCTAAAATCATTTCAGCTTGCTGAGCGCTGCGCTTTATCAGTATTTTGCTATGGCATTGCTCGCCTTGAGTACGACACCAGCGCACATCTATACCTGCCTCGTGCAATTCTGAAGCCACCTGCCGGTTTGGAATTCCATTCTTTTCACGGCCAAAGGCATCTTTATTTGGGTCAAGTAAAATCCGGACTTTGACACCGCGTTCATGGGCCGCGATCAGACTTTTAATAATTTTGCGCTCAGACAGATAAAACATCGCCAGATCAATCTGTTCATTGGCTTTCGCGGTCTGAATCAGATTCAGAATCGCATCATAAATGGCTTTTTCAGTCAGCACCTGAACTTGTGGCTGGCTACTGTCTGCCTGAAAATCCCCAGCAACAATGGCTGGCATATTCGCTTGTGACATCCTGCCTACAGACAGTTCTGTTTTCAGAATATCCACAGCTGTGCTCCCCCAGACCAATAAGCCAATATTGGAATGCCGCGAACTGCCATCATGCGGGTTCATGGACGTGACCAGTGCTTTCCAGCCTTGATCAGTATCCACCACCATGGTTTTGCGATGATTGGCTTTAAAGTTAAATAAATCAAAATAACTGCGCAGAGTAATTTTTTCTGGGCCAAATGGGTTTGGCAACCAGCCTGTTTCCGGATTATTGCCAATGCCCTGGCAACAGATATACCAGAAGCCGGACCAGCTTGGATTGGAAGCGCGCAACGGCGTCAGATTGGTTTCAATCACATCAATACCGTGCTGACGTAATTTCCGATACTGCTCAGATCTAATCCCGCCATAAACTGAATTAATCGGATCGGTAATAAACTTGATTTCCACCTCAGGCTGCAGCAGGCGCTTACTGATTAAAGCATCACTCAGCTGTTGACTCAGTGCCTGATGCTGCTGCGTAGATGCACCGGTTTGCTGATTAAATAAAAACATGTCCAGCACAATCAGTGATTTGGCCTCTTCAATCATTTTCAGCATTTCATTAAAAATGCGATGATCTAAATGCTGTTTTCCTTCTGCATCCAGATAAGTCTGATCGGCCAGAAATTTGACTTCGGCATGACGCAGTTTGCCTGTGTAATTCAGACCTTCCGGCAAAGGCTTATACGTGTGGTAGATCGCCGAAGCCAGATAACCCACGGCCAGCATACTAATGATCAAAGCCACATAACGGCGATTCGACCAGTTTAATTTATTGTGAATTCGTTGAAAGATACGCATAAGAAAAAACCTAACCCAATATACTCAGGCTAGGTTTTATCTTATGATTTTTCAAGTAGATTTCGGTGAGATCTAGATGATTTGGTCGATTATTTCAGTAGACCTGTTAGAAATCATACTGCACGCCAACAGTAAAGTTGCGACCCACCTGCGGAATATTCGACAGGAAGGAAGTATGTGAATACACCTGATCATCAAGCAGGTTATTGGCCTTGAAATAAACCCGATAAGCATTGTTATCTGCAAGGCTATTGGCATAGCTTAAGCCAACATTCACCATATTGTAGCCCTGGGTTTCATCTTCATAGCTGGCGATCTTGTCCTGATTAAAGACATGATAATATTCAGCCAGACCTGACCAACCATCGGCAAAGTCTGCTTCAACTTTTGTTCCTAAACGACCTGCAGGTACACGTGGTGCATTCTCAGCTTCAATCTTGCCACGCACATAGTCCCCAAAGACGCTGAGCTTATACATATCATTGATCTGATAACCGGCTTGTGCTTCTGTACCATAGAATCTGGCTTTGTCTTGGGTATATTGCACGCCCCGTAAATTACCTTTCTGCGCTACCGTTTCGCCATAGATATAATCATCAAACCAGTTGTGATAGACATGCAAGTGATAGTCGAGTTTATCGCCTTCATAATGCAGACCTAACTCAAGATTATTTGAAGTTTCTTTATCGAGATCAGGATTACCGAGTTCATAGGTATTGGTCGCAAAATGCAAACCATCAGCATACAGCTCTTGCGCTAGAGGCAAACGCTGTTGATGTGATCCGACTACAGACAGTTTGTAACTCGGTGCAAACTCCCAATTCGCAGCCGCAGATGCGGAAAGACCCGTACCGGAATAATCTTTCTGTTCCGAGTCTACTGTTACTTTTTGATGATCGACACGTGCTCCAAGTTCCACATGTACATCACCGATCTGTTTATGTTCCAAAGCAAATAAGCTGTATTTCTGGGTTTTGGTGTCTGCCATCAGCACATCATGATTATGACTCGCATGCTCACCATGATCATGCTCATGTCCTTCATGATCGTGCTCTGCATGACCATGTGCTTCTGGAGCGGATAAATTAATTTTTTGCTGTGAAAGCTGGGTTCCAATCACCCCCTCCCAACCTGCGACAGGAACATGCACCAGTTCTAAACGTGCATCATAGCCCTTGCTTTTAAAGTTACTGATGACTGCATTTTCTTCCAGTTCATCATGTTCATAATCGGTAAAGCTGGCATGCGCACGTAACTTTTCAAAACCGGCAAAAGGCTGTTCAAGTTCGGTACGGACATCATAACGCTCAGACTTTAAATCTACCCAAGGACCCGCGGTTTCTTCATGATCGTGCTCATCTTCACCCGGTTTTGGACAGTGAAAATGATCGCCATGAATTTCACAGCCATGATATTCATGACTATGACCTGGCAAACCATACTGATCCTGACGGTTACTATAAGACAAACCAACAAAACCACGATCATGAATCCATGATCCGCCAATATTGACTGTTTGCCCTTCAGCAAAAGTATTGCCCACACGACGTTCTTTTTCTAATTCGTCATCATGCTCATGAAAATAATCCGGTGCAATATAATCATTGGCTTTACGTTTTGAGCCTTCTACACGCAAAGCAAAGTTTTCACCAATACCCGCTGTCACACCAGCACTTGCCAGTTTTTCATCACTGCCTGAGTTATAACGCAGGCCGACTGTACCTTCCAAACCATCTTCAGGCATCTGGGTCGGAATTTTTTGATCAGTGACATTCACCAGACCACCGACTGTACCGGCACCATAAAGCAAGGTTGATGGACCGCGAATTACTTCCACCTGTTTTGCCAGAATCGGATCAACGGTGACAGTATGGTCAGGAGACAAAGTGGATACATCCGCTGTTTCAGACGCATGCTGCAACACTTTCACACGTGGACCATCTTGACCACGAATCACAGGACGGCTTGAGCCTGAACCATATTGATTAGAATAAACACCCAGCTCATCTGCCAAGGCATCACCAATGGTGGTGGCACGTTCAGACAGCGCTTTCTGATTCACGACCTGATCCGCAACCGCGAAATCCGCCGCAGTCTGCACCAATGGATGAGCTTGCACCTGAATCGTGTCCATGGTCTGAACCGGGATAGAAGATGAGGATTGCTCTGCAAATACTGTAGGTGCAACTACAGCAAAAATTGACAATGTTATTAGATTCTTAGGAAAGGACATGACCGAAGCTCAAATTCAGTATTTTGGATGAATGTTATAATATAACATTCCATTATTTTTGCAATCCTTTACGATAATCAGTGCTATATTTTATTAGAATGTCCTTTGAATATTTTTTTATTACATTAAAAACACTATTTTTATGCCCTTTACCTTATCGCATGCTGTGCTTGCTCCACCTATTTCATATTTGACTGGGAATAGACTACCTGTTGCTGCGCTGGCCATTGGCAGCATGGTTCCAGATCTGCATCGTCTATTTACTCATACTAATTCTAATATCACCCATTTATGGTCTTCTCTGATTCATCCAGATCTCTGGATCGGTCTGGCTTTTTGTGCGGTCTGGTACCTGATTTACCGGCCCGTGATTTACCGTTTCATCGGTATTCAGCATGATTTAAAGATTCACAATATCCTTTCAGCACTAAAATTTATCCTGGTGATGTGTCTGGCAGTCATCATTGGTACAGCCACCCATTTAATCTGGGATGGACTGACCCACGTCGATTTTCGAACTTTTGCCTTTCATGAAGTCTTAGCCCAACATTCTCAGTTGTTTGGAAAAAGTTATCCGCTGCACCGGATTTTACAGATTGGCACCTCCGTGATTGTCTTGCCTTTTATCCTGTGGATGAGCCTGCATTATTATAAAACTCATCAGCAATATCTTGCAGTCAGTGTGAAAATCAAATCGTTTGCCTGGGGCTTATTGCTCTTTTCTATATTTACCGGCCTATTTTCGGTCTGGGATTATGCACGCTATATCTCTACAGAAGTCTGGCAATCGGACCTCTATTATTTTACTGGTCGCTCTATCAATGAATTTAGTCAAGGCTTTTTGATCACCTTCAGTCTGGGCTGTTTATTGTTTTTATTTTTAGACAGAGATCGCAGGATGGGTTAAACAAAGCACTGGCTTTGCGCCTATTCACTTTAAAATGATATTGTTTTTGACCCAAGTTCTTGTGACAACATGCCCAAAGAGGCATAATCCTACTTTTACTCAAAGCGGTACGCTGTTTACGTATTCGCTGACCTTAACCCATATAGTTGGATTTCTAACGCTATGATGCGAACTCATTACTGCGGTTCTTTAACCGAAGCTCAAATTGACCAAACCGTAACATTATGCGGTTGGGTACACCGTCGCCGTGACCACGGTGGTGTAATCTTCCTTGACATGCGTGACCGTGATGGTCTTGTTCAAGTGGTTATTGACCCAGATACTCCTGAAGCATTCGCAACTGCTGATAAAGTACGTTCAGAATTTGTATTAAAAATTACAGGCCGTGTGCGTCGCCGTTATGAGGGCACAGAAAATGCCAATATGGTGAGCGGTCAAATCGAAGTTTTGGGTAAAGAAATTGAAGTTCTTGCTCAGTCTGAAACTCCGCCATTCCCTTTGAATGACGAAAACACCAATATTTCTGAAGAAATTCGTTTGAAATACCGTTTCCTGGATATCCGTCGTCCAGAAATGCTAGACCGTTTACGTTTCCGTTCTAAGTTAACCAACCTGATTCGTAACTACTTCGAAGACAATGGTTTCTTAGACGTTGAAACACCAATTTTGACACGTGCGACTCCTGAAGGTGCGCGTGACTATTTAGTGCCAAGCCGTGTATCTAACGGTAGTTTCTACGCACTGCCACAATCTCCACAGCTATTCAAACAGTTGTTGATGGTGGGCGGTATTGATCGTTACTACCAAATTGCTAAATGTTTCCGTGACGAAGACTTACGTGCGGATCGTCAGCCAGAATTCACCCAAATCGACGTTGAAACATCGTTCATGAGTGACGATGACATCATGGATTTAATGGAAACTCTAACCGTTAAGATGTTCAAAGAACTTCTAAATGTTGAGTTTGATAAATTCCCACGCATGACCTACAACGATGCAATGCGTGACTATGCATCTGACAAACCGGATATGCGTATTCCTTTGAAACTGGTTGACGTTGCAGACTTGATGCAAGACGTTGAGTTCAAAGTATTCGCAGGCCCTGCAAAAGATCCTAAAGGTCGTATCGTTGCGCTTCGCGTACCGGGTGCTGGTTCACTTCCACGTAGCGCGATTGATGAATACACCAAATTTGTAGGCATCTACGGTGCACGCGGTTTGGCTTACATCAAAGTCAACGAACTTGAAAAAGGTATCGAAGGTCTTCAATCTCCAATCGTGAAATTCATCGAGCCAATCGTGCTTGATCTATTGAAACGTGTTGGCGCTGAAAATGGCGACATCGTATTCTTCGGTGCAGACAAAGCCAAAGTTGTAAACGATGCCATGGGCGCGCTTCGTGTGAAGATCGGTCATGACCTTAAATTATCAACTTGTGAGTGGGCGCCACTTTGGGTCGTTGATTTCCCAATGTTCGAAGAAACTGATGATGGCAAATGGACGTCTGTTCACCACCCATTCACGCTGCCTAAATCTAGCGTAGAAGAAGTGAAGAGCAACCCAGGTGCGGCATTGTCTGTGGCTTACGATATGGTATTGAACGGTACTGAAATCGGTGGTGGTTCACTGCGTATTCACAACCTTGAAATGCAAAAAGCGATCTTTGAAGCGCTTGGTATTGGTGAAGAAGAAGCGGAAGAAAAATTCAGCTTCTTGTTGAATGCATTACGTTATGGCGCGCCTCCGCATGGTGGTTTGGCATTTGGTCTTGACCGTCTGGTGATGCTCATGACTGGCGGTTCTTCAATTCGTGACGTGATCGCGTTCCCGAAAACCAAGACTGCTGAATGTCCATTGACTCAAGCGCCAGCACCAGTTGAATCAAACCAGCTGCGTGACCTTGGGATTCGCTTACGTGAAAAACCGAAAGCTGAATCTCAAGAATAATTCTTGACGTTTTAAGTGAAAAAGCCCTGCCTCGTGTGGGGCTTTTTTGTGTGATTGAGTCGCATCTGGAACAGTGGCATAATAGCCACAGTTTTTAATCTAAGGTAATTAGCAATGGCTATGCGTCCTGCAGTTCGTAATCGCAGCATTATGCTTATTGTATTTTCAGTGGTTCAATGGCTGTTCATGCGCTATATCCTTGCCAACAACCTGTTCAACCTCGATACCAATGACCGTATTGTGTATTTTTGCCTGAGCAGTATTTTAGGTGCCCTGCTGATTTTTGTAGGTTTGATTTATATGGTGCTGAAGGGCAATCCGGACAAAGACCTATAATCTGACCATCTGGATAGCATGTACACCCTACTTAAAAATTTCTCCAAGCTTCCACTAAGATTCATTCAAAATCTTGCGCAACTGGCTGGATCACTTTTGTATCTCAGCCATTCTTCTGCACGCCAAGTGACCGAGATTAATCTGGCCTCTGCTTATCCTGAACTTTCTGAATCTGAACGGGCTGATTTGACTAAATGCAGTCTCAAAAGTCAGTGCATGACGTATGCGGAATCAGTCAAGATTTGGGGATCATCTCCTGAATATGCGCTGTCTTTAATTCGAGATGTGCATGGCGAAGATATTTTTCTCCAGGCTCTGCAAAATCCTCAGGGCTGCTTGGCTGTGGTGCCTCATTTTGGTACGTGGGAGCTTTTAAATGTCTGGGTAAATCAGCACACCTCCCCTGTAATTATGTACAAGCCCAGCAAGAATCAGGATGTTGACCGTTTTATGCTTGAAGCTCGGCAACGCCTGAATGCCACACTGGTCCCTACAGATGATTCTGGTGTACGTGCTTTGTTTAAGCATTTAAAACAGGGTGGTTTTTCTGCAATTTTACCGGATCATGTCCCTAAAGAAAGTGGTGGTATCTACTCACTTTTCTACAATCAGAATGCACTATCTTCTACCTTACTTTCCAAACTGGCAGCTAAAACCCAATGTTCTGTGGTTGGACTCAGTTGTTTAAGACGTGATGATTTATCCGGTTATGATATTGTTGTGACCCAACTTTCTGACGATATTTCGTCGAAAGACCTACAGTGTTCTGTGGATACCTTAAATAAAGAAATGGAGCGCATGATTAATGTCGCTCCAGAGCAGTATTTGTGGGGATATAAACGGTTTAGGAAGTTGGAAAATGACAAAAGTTTATATTACTCATAGTAAAAATTAGCTACTTAAATTAAAACTTAAAAATTAGGTTTAAAATGAAAGATCAGAAAAAAATTCTTTTTATTATTGATCATCTTAAAGGTGGTGGTGCAGAAATTATGACTCTTAATCTTGCAAAAAAACTGCAAGAGAGAGGCTATGAAATAAACATCATAACCTTAATTGATATAAATAATTATAAAGAAAAGACTAAGAGTTTCAATATTCAATCTATTGATTTTCCTATTAAATTTGTTGGTGGGAAGTTATTAATAGACAAAAAATTAGAATCTAGTAAGAAAGAACAACTCCAGTCTCTTATTGATGAAATAAAACCTGAAGCTGTTATATTAACTATTTGGTATGCATATTTAAGCATATCATTTATTAATCATCCAAATATATGGATATGGTCACAAGCAGATATTCTTCCTGAATTTAATAAAACTTCAAATCCGATTAAAATATTAAGAAATATATATAAGAAGAGAAAATTTATTAATAAATTTAAGGAAGTGTTTTCAAACAAAAATTTTATCGTACTTAATAAAGATTTAAAATTGAAATATTCTCAAATTTTAGAGAATTCTAATATAAATGTTATTTATAATGGATTAAATTTAAAAGATACAATACAATCTGAAAAGAAAGAAAAAGTATGGGATATTTGCTATGTTGGTCGTTTATCACCTTCCAAACAAATTGAACATGCTTTATTTGCTCTAAAAAATTCTCATATTATTAAAAATATGATTATTATTGGTGATGGAGCAAGAAAAGACAAACTTTTAAAATTAGTCAATCAACTAAATATTAGCGATCGTGTTCATTTTACTGGCTGGGTGGATGAACCTATCGAATATATTAAAAAAAGTAAAATATTAGTTCTCCCTTCTCAGACAGAAGGCTTCGGTCTTGTTATTGGAGAAGCTCTATTAAATGGCACTCATGTCGTTGCATATAATTGCAGCGAAGGAGTATCACATCAATTTTTTACCCCTGATATGCAACGCGGTCTAGTACAACCAAATAATCGTGCAGAATTAAAAAATTCTATCGAAGATATATTAGAAAATCCATATCAAATTCCCCCAAACTTATCAAAACGTTACGATATTAAAGAGATGGCTGATAAATTTATTAAGTTAATCGATTAACCGTATATATTCCGCAACAGCATAAGTTTGGGTAAAAGATGGATTCAAATTTGTTGAATAATTATCTACCTCTTTTAATGCTTGATTGATTTTAAGCGAAAGTTCAAAAATATTGCCTACAGCAACGAGATTATTAGCTTGTAAAATTTCATTGGGACCCGAAGGGCAATCAGTACTTATAACGGGAATACCCAAAGCTAAAGCTTCTAAAATTACTAAACCCAACCCTTCAAAATCAGACGACAAAACCATAAATTTTGCATGCTTAATATATGGATAGGGATTTTTTTTGAAGCCTGTAAAAATAACCTTGCCTTCTATCCCTAAATCTTTAACCAATTTTTTAGAAGTTTCTAATAGTTCACCAGTCCCGACCAAAACCAGCTTTTCTTGAACATTGGCTTTTGCATAAGCTTTAATTAAAATATCATGTCGTTTCTGTTGCTTAAACTTCCCAACATTTACAATATATGGTTTTTCAATATCAGGAATATATTCATTTGCTGTTGAAACCACTTGTTCCACATCAATCGGATTATAAATTGTAGTAATCCGACTTTTTGAGCCAAATACTTTAATAAAGTCTTTTTCGACACCCTTACTTACTGCTACACAAGGCTTGGCTAAATAAACTTTATCCAACTGTTTTTTCATTCCCTCTAATCTTTCACCATATTCCAAACTCGTCGTGTTATGAATGACTAAATGAACATTCGGTAACTGACTTTTTGATAATATAAAATCAACAGGAAATAAGTTTGATAGGACAAGGTCAGGGATCCCAATATTTTTAATAACAAACCGATCAAATGCTTTTGCTGCAAAACTGGCACGCATAAATTTAGGAATTGCACGATACTTTTGATAATCAAAAAAGTGAAGTTTTACGCCCGCAGGAATCGGTAAATCAATAATATTTTTAAAATAAACAATATGTGCTTCATGACCTGCATCAATTAGGCCCTTTGCCAAGGTTAAAGCAAAACGTTCAGCGCCATTTCCCTGTAAAGTAAAAATGGCTAATACGATTGTTTTTTTCATGAAGCACTAATCCTGAATAAATTTTTCTTGATCTAGATTGATCAATCTTTTTTCTGCCTTTCCCATGACCTGCAAATATCGTATCGCCATTGCAATTTGTCCTACTAAACGTCTTTTTTTAAACTTATATTTTTCTTTGATAGAGCTGAATTCAGGTTTAAAGTGTTCAGAGCGCCCAATGGTCGAATCAAAACGCCCTTGTTGTAAGAGACCATAAGCACCAAGCTGATCTTCTTGAATAATCACTGCCGGTTCAGCTTGCAAACAATGTAATTCATAAGCAGAGAATATAAATCCATCTGCAATTGCCGGTGTGGTTTTTGCCAAACGTTTTAATAATTTTTGCGCGCCACTCGGGTAGAGGATATAACCTGCTGCTCCAGTACGATCTTGATATAATTCATATAATTCGACCTGAGTAGAACCTAAGATACACACGGGTGTTCGACTAATAATTTTTTTACGACTTCTTACTTCTAGATTAATTAAGTCCACATCTGAAAATTGATGCTGTTCAATTTCATTTAAAATTTCTTTTGTATTGGAAGCCAATACGGCATCATCTTCAAGAATTAAACAGGGCTGATTCCTTTTTATTACTTCTTCCCAGGCTTTTTGGTGACTGAGAAAGCACGCTACCTCAACTTTACGCAAAGGCCTTTGCCAGCCAAAACCGAATTTTTGGTATTGTTCTTCACTCAGATCAGCAACTGAAAATGCTTCTAATATTTCAAAATCCAGTCCTAATTTCCCAAATTGTCTTTTTTGAAAATCACGACGATCCTGTGAACTTTTTAAATTGATAATTAAAGTATTCACAATTACCACCATCTCGTCTTTTCACGAGTATGACGCTGTTTAAAACGTGAATAAACATTCTCATTCTGCTCAAGTTGAAGACGATCAAAAATTTCTATCACGATTTGACCAAGCTCATGAGCTTTACACACTTGTTCTAGTCGCCAGCGCATATTACGTAAAGTATCATCTGTTCCAACTGCAAATGCAGAAGTACCATCAAATAAGGCATAGCGCTGTTGTTGTAATAACTGCTGATGCTCCTGATTTACAGTTAAAGACTGATCACACAAAAAACGTTCTGTTTCCTGTAACTTAAGCGTATTAATCAATAACACTGCATTCATCAGAATGGCTTTTAGAGTTACGTCTTCATCAAAATCAATAAAAGTATCACAGGCTGAAATCAGCCAGCGTATATTCAATGACTGTACAAGAAAATCTCGTTCAGCCATCCATAATGCCTTGAATTTGTCATAATTATTTTGAGTATCGACCTCACGGCGAATTAAAACAATCAGACTGGCATGGAAATGATTTAATGCAGACTGCCCCACAAACTCCTGTTTGAGTTGTTCAATATGCTCATTGAGATCTTTGGCCGAACCATGCGTATATTGAATTTGATCCCCATCAATGATGGTATTTTTTAACTGATTTAAATCGGCTTGACCAAATTGCGCATAAATCTTTTCAGCACCAAAACGACGCTGATGACGACTAAATGAAAACCATTGTTCGAACTTACTTTTCTTTCTTACCGGCATTTGAAATTAAATCTCTTTCAATTTCTCATTGATTCAGCTTACTGCCAAGCATCCTTGATCCACTGCGATGGCAATACATAACGGTACCATTTCCCACCACCACCATTGACTGCATCAGGTGGATTAATCTCCCCATGAAACACAATGATTTTGGCCCCTTCAGGCTTCACAGGTGGCTTAAAGTAAGCCATCGGGATTTTTTGCAGGCAATGATATTTATAGCTCTTGCACCAGCTTTCTGGCCAGTATGTCTGTTTACCTTCACGGTCTACGTACCAAGACAAATAGGCTTGCTCATTACGGAATTTTTTACGGATTTCATCAAAGTTTTCACGGAAATAAGGTAACAGACCTGGGAAAGCACCCAGTTTAAACCGGTAAACCGAACTGTTACCGGTAATACGCCACGGCCGTTTCCAGTCATGGATAATCAGAAAGTCGCCCGGATAGGTAAAGAACTCATCGATATTATCGACAATCACTACATCAAGATCGAGAAATAATGCATTGCCTTCCAAACCATACAGATCAGGCTCAAAAGTAGATAGCTTGTTCCAGCCACGCTCAGGCGCACCTTCAGGCAATGCCAAAGGTGGAATAGGGAAACATTGTACTGCAGGATCAATGCCTTCAGTACGATCCGTCAGACAGACCATTTTAAAGTCGACTGTCGTATGTCGTTTAACCATATTGTATAAACGATTGACGTATTCTGAACCGTATTTGGTTCCCCATTTCATACAAATAACGATGTTACTCATTGCGTATGCCTAAGCTCATCTTAAAATCTTCTTGATGCTGAATATGATGACATAAGTTCAGCAGAATAAGTACATCCGTTAAAAAAAACCTCTCAAATGAGAGGTTTTTTCAATCAGTAAATTCTGAATTACTTCACATACGTTAACCAGTGTGCATATTTCGGGTCTTTGCCCTGAACCGCATCAAAGTATGCTTTCTGGATTTGAGTGGTAATTGGACCACGTACACCTTCACCAATTTGACGGTCATCATATTCACGGATTGGTGTTACTTCTGCAGCAGTACCGGTAAAGAATGCTTCATCTGCGATGTAGAACTCATCACGGGTAATACGGCGTTCAATTACGTCATAACCCAGGTCTTTAGCAATGGTAATAATGGTTTGGCGAGTAATACCATCCAACGCACCACCTGCGATATCAGGCGTATGAATCACGCCATCACGCACCAGGAATACGTTTTCGCCTGAACCTTGGCATACATAGCCTTGTGGGTCGAGCAGCATTGCTTCATCATAACCTGAATGCGCCACTTCCTGATGCGCAAGAATCGACAAGGTGTAGTTACCTGATGCTTTAGCCTTACACATGGTCACGTTCGGATGATGGTGGGTAAATGAAGACGTTTTTACGCGAATTCCCTTCGCCATCGCCTCTTCACCAAGGTAAGCACCCCAGCTCCATGCCGCAACTACGGCATGAATGGTATTGTCAGTTGCAGCGATACCGAGTTTTTCAGAACCAATAAAAATAATTGGACGTAAATAGCAAGACGCTAATTTGTTTTCACGAACAACATCAATTTGAGCCTGTTCTAATGCTGCTTGATCAAATGGAACTTTCATTTGATAAATTTTTGCAGAATTCAACAAGCGCTTCGTATGTTCTTTAAGACGGAAAATAGCCGTTCCATTCGGGGTTTCATAAGCTCGGACGCCTTCAAACACACCCATGCTGTAATGCAAAGTATGTGTTAATACGTGAGTTTTTGCCTCACGCCAGTCAACTAGTTGTCCATCTTGCCAAATGAAACCATCACGATCAGCCAAATTCATGCCACAAACTCCAATTTTTCACAATTATTCACTATCCAGTACAAAGTCTGCACTTGGATCAATTAGTCTTTGCCATAACTTGCAAACGGTCATTCGGGTATCGTGCCAGTCGCTTGCAGACACTTGCATGGATTGATTTGCAAGGGCTAAGCGATGGCTCTCGGCGCGTTCACGGAGATAAGCTTGAATCAGAGCAGTCGCATCGTCGCTGGATAAGCAACCTGATTTTGCGGCATCCTCAAGAATTCGTACATTGTCGGAGAAATGGGCGAGATCTTTATTCGTCCCACTCCAAGCCAACACCGCATACTGTGCCATAAATTCGATGTCTACGATACCACCTGCATCTTGTTTTAAATGAAAAATACCATCTTTTTTTTGCTCTTTAGAAGAACCGAGATGCTCCTTCATTTTCTGACGCATTTTCAGTACTTCTGCCCGTACATAATTTTCATCGCGAGGCTGAATCAAAATATCCCGGCGTAAGACTTCGAACTTTTTTCGCAAGCTCATTTCACCCGCAATCGGACGGGCTCGCACCAGTGCCTGATGCTCCCATAGCCAGGCACTTTTGAACTGGTATTGTTCAAAGGCTTTTAAACTGGTCACCAAAAGCCCAGCTTCGCCCGATGGACGCAATCGGGTATCGACCTCATATACACGTCCATCCAGAGTTTGCGTGGTCATCAGTGACATGAATTTTTGTGCCACGCGCATGGCAAACTCAAAGCCACTGATCGGCTTGAGTCCATCTGTATCGGCCTGTTCACCCATGTAGTGAATAAACACCAGATCCAGATCCGAACCATAACCCAGTTCAATTCCACCGACTTTACCATAACCAATGACTGCAAAAGCCGTATGCTCAACTGAACAGCGCTGCCCTTCAGCATCCAGTGGAAAACCATGCTTTTTCGCAACAATCTGATAAGCCAGATGCAGCGCTGCATTCACCGATACTTCAGCAATATCGGTCAAAGCATCGGAAACTTTCATCAGCGGGCTTTCTGCCAGCACATCACTGGCGGCAACAGCCAGGACATTGGACTTTTTAAACAGGCGCAAGACCCGCATCTGGTCTTCGACCTGATCAATTTCAATCCGTAAAAGTTGCTGGCGCAAGGAATCTTCCAGATCCTGACGTTTTGGCAATTCAAAATCCATCGACAGGAATTCATCCAGTAGCACCGGATAATGGGTCAGTTCTTCACAAATCCAGGGGCTGACCGTGGCCATCTTCACCAGTCGCTGCAACGCCCCTTTACTCTCGATTAACATCACCAGATATACCGTACGGCGCATCACTGATTCCACCAAGGGCATCAGTCGTACCAGTGCGGTCTGCGGATCCTCTGACTGTAAAACTGCTTCGATTAAATGTGGCCAAAAAGCTTTTAAACGCTGCACTGCTTTGGCTGGTAATTTTTTTAAGGCATGCCCATTCCAAAACTCATGAACGAGATTCTTCGCATTCTCATCCAATACTTCTTTGAGTTTTTTTTCCAGCTGGGAAAAACTTTCAACCAGGGTATCTGGGCCATTTTCCTTGATTAAATGATCAAACTGATACATCACTTTGTCACGTTTCTCATTGAGATATGCCATAAAGCTGTCCCAATCCGCAAAACCAAGTGTGTCCGTTATACGCGCCCTTAACTCTGGCTCTGTCGGTAATGATTGCGTTTGCTGGTCATTTAGGGCCTGAATCGCGTGCTCAACCCGGCGCAGGAATAAATAGGCATCTTCCAGATCCTGCACCGCCTGTTCATCCAGTAACTCGGCATCATCCAGATGATTCAGATTCACCAGACACTGGCGATCCTGCAATTCAAGCTTGGCTCCACCATAAATCAGCTGAAACACCTGCACGATAAATTCAACCTCGCGAATGCCGCCAGCTCCGAGCTTGATATCATCTTCTATATTCCGGCGTTGTACTTCACGCTCGATCATGGCTTTCATTTCGCGCATGGCTTCAAAAGCGCTGTAATCGACGTACTTGCGGAATACAAATGGACGAGTCATCTCCAGCAGCTCATCGCCTTCCAGGCTTGGATTGACAATCCGTGCTTTAATCCAGGCATAACGCTCCCATTCACGCCCATGCTGGCTCAGATATTTTTCCAAGGCCGCGTGGCTAATGGCCAGCGCTGAACCATCGCCCCAGGGACGCAGGCGCATATCCACCCGGAATACAAAACCATCCGCCGTGATCTGATCCAGCAAATGAATCAATTTTTGTCCCCACAGGATGCAAAACTGCTGCACATCAATACATTTGCGCCCATCGGTTTCACCCTGCTCATCGAAGGCAAAAATCAAGTCGATATCACTGGAAAGATTGAGTTCTTGGGCGCCGAGTTTGCCCATCGCGATGACAATCAGATCCTGGACTTTTCCGTTATAGCCAATCGGCTGGCCATACTTGGCAGCGACCGGAATACGGGCAAAATCTTTCGCCGCACAGATGCAGGCATCGGCAAAATCGGAGAGTTCTTGAGTGAGGGTAATAACATCGGTGAGTTGATTGGCATCCTGCCAGATCCAGCGAAACATCAAACGAGCCCGCAGAATACGCATTGCGCGCATCCACGTTGCTTCATCGCTTATATTCAGGATGCAGTGCTGCACCAGCTGATCAATATATTCCCGACTGAGTGAGCCTTGAAACTGATCAATTGCATAATCCTGTTCCAGTAAACTCTGGTGATTGGCCAATACCTGTTCGGTATATTGGCTAGCTCTTAAGGTTTTCTGCAATTGTGCCGCATTCATCACTCAACTCTTCCCCTGAAACATTCTGCTTAGTTTTGACATACTCCCACCACTTTCACGATGTTCAAGTGGGGGATTCTAAAAGTAAAAGCTCTTAGGTGACTTCCTCACGGATTTCACTTGCTTTCTGCTTCGCAAGGCGACCTTTACCGCATCCACCCTCCACAGACAAAACGGTATGTCCTACCGCCAAAATATTGCGAGAAGCATTAATATCTGCATTCTCGCCAAAGCTACACTCGACACAACTAAAGTTTGCTTGAGTAAGCCTATTTTCTTTTGCAACGTGACCACATGAACTACAAGTCTGACTTGTATATTTAGGGTCAACTTTAACGAGTAAACCACCTCGCCATTGCTGTTTGTACACCAACATATTAACAAGCATTGACCAACCTTGATCCAGGATTGATTTATTTAAGCCGGACTTGGCTTTAACATTCTTTCCTTTTTCTTCGATTGAGCCTTTGGCTGACTTCGACATATTGGCTACTTTTAAGTCCTCAACTACGATCATTGCGT
>NZ_JAMXXL010000016.1:0-72904 GCF_024129685.1 Acinetobacter lwoffii
CTACCATCAATCAATGAAAATAATTTCGATCAATCAACCAGTAAAAATCCACACAAGTTGTTCTTCATAATCTCTTAATGATCTTCTTGCTGATTCGTCACCAGCAAGCTAGGTCGGCTATATTACTCTCTATCTCTAGAAAGTCAACCAGTAATGAAAACTATTTTTAAACTTTCTTTCTAAAACCCAACTCAATCAATCTCAACTAAGTCACTGTTTTATCAGAAGTTTTAATCTTCATCACCGCCGATGGATGTGCATTCTACAGGATTCCCAACCCAATACAACCCCTATTTTTAAATAATTCAGCAAAATCATCACGATTGTTTATTTATTCTACAAAAAATACAGGTTTTTCTATTTTTCACTCAAAATTTATTCAATTATTGATGTTTTAAAGTAGTTTATTTACTTATCAATGGGTATTTCTAGTTAATTTAATTGCTATATCTATCTAAAAATTTTTTATTGTCTTTATTTCAGATCAAACACAACAGATGAGTTAATAAAATAGATTTACTATGGAATCCCTTACCCATTTTAAAAATATAATCCTCATCCATCCATTAAAATTCCATTCAACAAGATAATCACTCTATAGATAAACTCTGGTTAAATTGTTGAATGATTAAAATTAAGAGTGAAGCAATGCGAGAAAAAAGCAATCTTCAATGCACAGTTTTATTAGATGAAAAATAATTTAATAGGAATTCGAGCATTCATCATGATAGCCACCGATAACAATTGTATATTTTTTATTCACATTGAATTTCAGGCATAAAAAAACCGCTTAACGCGGTATCTTTTATCTCTACCATCTTGAAGGAGATGGTCGGAGCAGTAGGATTCGAACCTACGACCCCCTGGTCCCAAACCAGGTGCACTACCAGGCTGTGCTATGCTCCGATTTCAACTTTAAAAGTTGGGGTGAATGACGGGATTCGAACCCGCGACAACTGGAATCACAATCCAGGGCTCTACCAACTGAGCTACATCCACCATCATTTTGATTCTTAACATCAAGCGACCAAATGGCGCGCCTGACAGGATTCGAACCTGTGACCATCCGCTTAGAAGGCGGATGCTCTATCCAACTGAGCTACAAGCGCGTTACTGATGCAAACATCATTTGCCTTGAAGAATTGGTCGGAGCAGTAGGATTCGAACCTACGACCCCCTGGTCCCAAACCAGGTGCACTACCAGGCTGTGCTATGCTCCGATTCATCTCAGCTTTCGTATCGAACATCGTTCGGTACGGTGTGCATTCTAGGCGCGACGCCCGGAGACGTCAACACCTATATTTAAAAAAAACCGAAAAAACGCTTCAAGCGTTTATTTATCAATCGCTTCAGACATTTTTTATACAAATTTTAACGTTTTAGTCCGGCACTAAAGTTCAGCATGCGATCTAGAGGCAGTTTAGCTCGTTCAGCAAGTACCGGATCGACATGCACTTCCTGATCTTTATGCTGTAACACATGCAAGATACCATCCAGCTCGTTCATGGCCATCCAAGGACAATGCGCACAAGAACGACAAGTTGCCCCCTCTCCTGCGGTTGGTGCTTCAATCAGAATTTTATCCGGCACTGCCTGCTGCATTTTATAAAAAATACCGCGATCAGTAGCTACGATTAAACGCTGATTTGGCAAAGTTTGTGCTGCTTTAATTAATTGTGAGGTACTACCCACCGCATCGGCAATCTCGACCACAGACATCGGTGATTCGGGATGTACCAGAACTGCCGCATCTGGATAGAGCGCTTTCATATTGGCAATACCGCGTGAACGGAATTCTTCATGCACGATACAGGCGCCATCCCAGAGCAACATCTCTGCACCGGTTTTTTTCTGGATATAACGACCCAGATGCTGATCTGGTGCCCAGATGATTTTTTCGCCCAGACTGTCCAGATGCTCGATAATTTCCACTGCACAACTTGAAGTGACGACCCAATCGGCTCGGGCTTTCACGGCCGCTGACGTGTTGGCATAAACCACCACGGTATGATCCGGATGCGCATCACAAAAAGCGGTAAATTCATCAACAGGACAACCCAGGTCCAGTGAGCAGGTCGCTTCCAAGGTAGGCATCAGCACGGTTTTATTGGGTGAAAGAATTTTAGAGGTTTCGCCCATAAATTTCACACCAGCTACCACAAGCGTTGAAGCTGGATGATCGCGACCAAAACGCGCCATTTCCAGTGAGTCGGAAACACAGCCACCGGTTAGTTCAGCCAGTTCCTGGACTTCAGGATCGCAATAATAATGCGCCACCAAAACAGCATCCTGTTTTTCCAGCTCTGCCTTGATCTGTGCAAATTTGTCCAATTTTTCCTGCTGGCTCATTTGATGTTCTTGAGGAACATCTAAACGATCTAAATGCGCCTGCACAATCGATTTAGCTTCATTGGCTATTAATTTGGTCGCATCACTCATAACAACTCTTACTCTACCCTCATGGTTCACTATTCAATGAACCTTTCACCCTACATCCCGGTCATCTTTGGCGAAGTGCTATTTTTGACCAGTCATTAAAAACTACAAGATATAAAAAAAGCCCCACAACGGAGGCTTTAGAAACGATCTGAATTATGAGCGATAATCTGCATTGATTTTTACGTAGTCATACGACAGGTCACAGGTATAAACCGTATCTTTTGCCTGACCTCGTCCAAGATCAACACGAATCGTCATTTCAGCCTGGGCCATCACACGGGCACCGGCTGCTTCAGTATAGTCTGCTGCCGCACCACCATCTTTGCAGATTTGTACATCATCTAACCAAACCTGAATTTTTGCAACGTCTAAATTTGGCACACCGGCATAACCAATCGCTGCCAGAATACGGCCCCAGTTTGGGTCAGAAGCAAAGATTGCGGTTTTGACCAGCGGTGAATGCGCAATGCTATAGGCAATATCGCAGCACTCTTGAGTATTGCCACCACCTTCTACAGTCACGGTAATGAATTTAGTCGCACCTTCACCATCACGTACAATCAGTTGCGCAAGGCGTTTCATGGTACGTGTCAATACGTCTAGCACCACTGCATAACGTGGATCTTCAGTCGAAGTGATTTCAGCACCACCGGCCTGACCTGTGGCAATAAAAATACACGAGTCATTAGTTGAGGTATCGCCATCAATTGTAATACGGTTAAACGATACATTGACTGTTTCAGTTAATAACTGTTGAACCAGTTCACGGCTGATCGGTGTATCCGTCGCAACATAGCCCAGCATGGTCGCCATATTCGGGCGAATCATGCCTGCACCTTTGGAAATACCGGTCATGGTATAAGTCACACCATCCAGCTCGAACTGTTCTGACGCACCTTTCGGAGTGGTATCTGTGGTCATGATTCCAGTCGCTGCATCGCCCCAGGCATCATCACGCAATGAATCCAGCGCAGGCTGTAAACCTGTAAGCAAACGCTCCATTGGAAGCTGCTCACCAATCACACCAGTCGAGAATGGCAACACTTCAGCAGCCTGTACGCCTGCAAGTTCAGCTAACTTGGCACAGGTGGCTTCTGCATTTGCCATGCCTGTAGGACCTGTTCCTGCATTGGCATTGCCGGTATTGATTACCAGGTAACGTGGATTTCCCGCTTGCAAATGTGCTTTGGATACATGCACAGGTGCTGCACAAAAGGCATTCTGGGTAAACACCCCAGCAACATTGGAGCCTGCAGCCAGTTCAAATATCACCAGGTCACGTCGGTTCTGATAGCGTACATAGGCTTCAGCCGAACCAATTTTAACCCCTTTCACCACATGCATCTGTGGCATAGATACGTCACCAACTGCCATTTTAAAGTCCAATATTGAAGTTTTAGAAAAATACAGCTTAGTTGATCTGCAACAAAAAATCGAGCCAAAGCCTGAGCCAGCCTGAGATTTGTTATGGGTTTTCACAATAAAAAACCAGTCATCAAGACTGGTTTCTACGTTTTTAAAATTAAGATATTTTTAATTTTGTGCAAGTTGTCCAGATTCGCTTAGTAAAGCCTGTTTCGCTTGTTGTTGACTTGCACTAGAAAGTGCAGGATTAGTAGCAACAATACGGTCTGCATTTGCCGCATTAGCAGCTGCAATCGCAGCGGTCTGCAATACAATCGGACGGTTCTGGTTGGCAAAGGTATAACGGATGCCGGTACGTGGGCTTGCTACAGTCACTTGCGCATCGGTACGTTGTACTTGAGCAGTGTTAGTACCTACCGCTTGCTGAACTTTATCAATTGTTGTGGTCGCTGCAGTTTGTGCAAAACTTAAGGCAGGTATTGCCAAAGCGGCAATCATGAGCGTTTTTAATACTTTTTTCATTCAGGTTATTCCACTTTGAGGTGTTGAATGAGCCATTAAATAGCATTTAATTCCTAAGACTGCAAACAGTATTCAATTTCTGAAAAATCTTCATACATAAAAAAATCAGAGCCATGTGGCTCTGATTTTTTTTAACACTGTTTAGATCTTGCCATGACACTGTTTGTATTTCAGGCCTGAACCACATGGACAAGGTGCATTACGACTTGCCGGTGCTTCAAAGACTGGTGCTACAGGATTCGCCTGAACATTTTGCTCGGTCGTCACCTCATGTTCACCTGCCAGCAAGCCGTCAAACTCTTCATGAGATAACTGCAAACGCATTGCCTCAGCCTGTGCCTGCTGCTGTGCTTCCATTTCCGCCAGCTCTTCAGGTGTCGGTACGTGGATGCGTGACAGATCTGTCACGACATCGGACTTAATCGTACCCAGCATGTTTACAAACAGGTTATAAGCTTCTTTTTTATATTCCTGCTCTGGATTCTTTTGCGCATAACCACGTAAATGAATACCTTGACGCAAATAATCCATAGCCGCCAGATGCTCTTTCCAATGACGATCCAGAGAATTCAGCATAAAGTGACGTTCAAGCGAAGCTGCAGATTCTTCACCCATTTGTTCACGACGTGAACGGTAGCGGTTCAGTACTTCATCGGTAATGCGCACCACCAAAGCTTCTTCATCCAGACGACGGTCCTGTTCCAGCCATTGTCCGATAGGAAGATCCATCGAAAGATCTTCACGCAGCGCCAGTTCCAGACCTTCACTATCCCACTGGTCATGAATCGATTCAGGCGGAATATAGTTGGCGATTACACCCTGCATCACTTCACGGATCATTTCTTCAATATAATCCTGCAGTGAATTTTCTGCCAGAATGTCGTCACGCTGACTATAAATGATCTTACGCTGTTCGTTATTGACGTCATCGTATTTCAGCAAATTCTTACGAATATCGAAGTTACGTGCTTCCACTTTACGCTGCGCATTTTCAATCGAGCGAGACACCATTTTGTGCTCAATCGCTTCATCTTCCTGCAAGCCCATGGCACGCATCATGCCGACTACGCGATCACCGGCAAAAATACGCATCAAGTCATCTTCAAGTGACAGATAGAAACGCGATACACCCGGGTCACCTTGACGACCGGCACGACCACGCAGCTGGTTATCGATACGGCGTGATTCATGACGCTCGGAACCGATAATATGCAAACCGCCTGAATCCAGCACAGCCTGGTGATTAACATCCCATTCTGCTTTCAGACGCGTTTCATCTTCAGGAGTCGGGTTTTCAATTTTAGCCAGCAACGCCTTCCAGTTACCACCCAAGAGAATATCGGTACCACGACCGGCCATGTTGGTGGCAATCGTCACTGCACGCGGCGCACCGGCCTGCGCAATAATATCGGCTTCACGTTCGTGCTGTTTGGCATTCAGTACTTCATGCTGGATCCCTGCCGCTTTTAGCTTATCCGACAGAATCTCAGAAGCTTCAATGGTGGCTGTACCAATCAAAATTGGTGCGACACCAGCTTCATGCACACGCTGAATTTCTTGAATAATCGCGTTATATTTCCCTTCACGATTTAAATAAATTAAATCGTTATGGTCTTGACGAATCATTGGACGGTGGGTCGGAATCAGCACCACATCCAGACCATAAATTTCTTTCATTTCCGCTGCTTCAGTATCAGCAGTACCGGTCATACCGGATAATTTTTTATACAGACGGAAATAGTTCTGGAAGGTTGTGGTTGCCAGAGTCTGGTTTTCCGGCTGGATTTCCAGACCCTCTTTGGCTTCTACGGCTTGATGCAAACCTTCAGACCAGCGACGTCCCGGCATGGTACGACCGGTATTTTCATCGACAATAATCACTTCACCATCGTTGATGATGTATTGCACATTGCGTTGATAGAGATAATGGGCACGGATCGCTGCAGTGACATGATGCAACAGGTTCAGGTTCGACGCTGAATACAAGCTCTCGCCTTCTGCCAGCAAGCCCATTTCAATCAATTCACTTTCAATGGTTTCAAAACCCACTTCAGTAATTTCAACTGAACGCTGTTTTTCATCAATCCAGAAGTGACCGCCATCCGGCACTTTCTCTTCTTTCTGTGCCTGTAATTTTGGTGGAATATTATTGATGGCTGCATAAAGCTGTGAAGAATCTTCACTTTGACCGGAAATAATCAACGGGGTACGTGCTTCATCAATCAGGATCGAATCGACCTCATCGATAATCGCATAGGTCAAACCACGCTGCTTTTTCTCAGCCAGCGAGAACACCATGTTGTCACGCAGGTAGTCAAAGCCAAATTCGTTATTGGTACCGTAAGTAATATCGGCACGATAAGCTTCAGCTTTTTCCATCGGATTTTGCATGGAATAAATAATGCCGATGCTTAAACCCAAAAACTCAAATAATGGACGGTTCAACTCGGCATCACGTTGCGCCAGGTAATCGTTCACGGTAATGACATGCACGCCCTGACCACTGATGGCATTCAGATAACAGGCCAAAGTACCCATCAGGGTTTTACCTTCACCGGTACGCATTTCTGCGATTTTGCCTTCATGCAAGGTAATACCACCGATCAGCTGCACGTCATAATGACGCATGCCCATCACCCGCTTCGCCGCTTCACGACAGACTGCAAATGCTTCAGGCAATAATTTATCGAGGGTTTCACCCTTATTATATCGTTGTTTGAATTCTTCAGTTTTTGCAGATAAGTCTGCATCGCTAAGGGTAGATATCGTCGGCTCGAGCACATTAATCTTGTCTACGATTTTACGCATGCGTTTGAGTTCGCGCTCATTTTTGGTACCGAAGATTCCTCCGATCAGACTTGCCAACATGAATAGACTCTCTAAATCTTGCTTGTCAAATGAATATGTTCTTAGTCGTTATTATGGTGCTAGAAATTTGAACTACAAGGGTTTTGCTGTAAAACCGCTAAAAAAATCTGATCCTTAGTTCTAGCCCTAAGATCTAAGGCAAAGTAATGTAGCAAATTTTCCCTGTGCAACATAGTCAATTAAGTGACTGATTTTTGCGCTTCTGGATAGATGGATATCCCACTTATGCAATTTACTCATAAAGAAAGCAAAAAACACTATTTTTAATCATAAAAAATTTGATTCATATTAAATCCTATCTCGACATTAAAAGACCAATTGAGGCTAAAAAGATGAGTTTACGTTTAGGCGATACCGCACCGAATTTTGAACAGCAATCCAGTGAAGGCCTGATTAATTTTTATGATTTTCTGGGTGATAGCTGGGGCATTTTATTTTCACACCCTGCCGACTATACACCGGTATGTACGACTGAACTTGGCTATACCGCAAAACTGAAAGATGAGTTTGCAAAACGTGGTGTTAAAGCGATTGCCTTGTCAGTTGATGATGTGGAGTCGCATCATGGCTGGATTAAAGATATTAATGAAACCCAGAACACCACGGTGAATTTCCCGATCATTGCCGATCAGGATCGTAAAGTTTCCGAGCTATATGACTTTATTCATCCAAATGCCAGTGAAACTCTAACGGTTCGTTCTTTAGTGGTCATTGGTCCCAACAAAAAAGTCCGTTTGATTATTACTTATCCTGCATCGACCGGCCGTAATTTCCATGAAATCTTGCGTGTGGTGGACTCCCTGCAACTCACCGATAGCCATAAAGTAGCAACGCCTGCGAACTGGCAGCATGGCGATGATGTGGTGATTGTTCCCTCACTGAAAGACGAGGAAGAAATCAAGCAACGTTTTCCAAAAGGTTATACAGCGGTTAAACCTTATTTACGCCTTACGCCCCATCCTGAGCAAAATTAAAAGGACTCCTTTTTAATTTTGCGCAAGACAAGCGAAGCGCGTAGCACAGGATAAGATGGAGCTCGTAGTAAAGGATAAGAGAAACTCTATTTTCCACATTTTATGCTTTATCGAATACGACAGTGACGTGCCACGGATTCGATTTGTTGATACAGCCTGTCTTCGGATAGGCTTTTTTATATTCAAAATCTCGTATTCACTTTAAACTTGAAATAACAAAAACAACATCTACGCTCTGTATGAAAATCTGCATATTTCCAATTCTCATGAGTGGCTACCTCCTAACCACAGGTTGCATGACTACGCCTGCCCTGCCTGAACCCCAACGTCCTCAGCATTGGGGACAGCCCATTCATCAGAATCATAATTTTCATCAAATCAGCAATTTTGTCTATCGTAGTGAGCAGCCTTCAACTGAACTCATTCCTTTATTAAAAAAGCATCAAATCGATGTAGTTATTAATTTACGTTCACGGGATCAAGACAGCTTTGTTTTGAGCAATGAAAACTTTCAGCTACATCATGTACCCATACATACCTGGGCAATTGATCGGGAAGATTTATTGAAAATTATGCTACTGATTCAGCAAGCACAACAAAATCACCAGAAGGTGCTCTTGCATTGTTATCACGGTTCAGACCGAACTGGTGCAAGTATCGCCATGTACCGGATTATTTTTGAACATTGGCCGATTGAGCAAGCACTACAGGAAATGAAACATGGCGGTTATGGCTTTCATGCCATTTGGCGCAATATTGACAATCTATTCACCCCTGAAAATGTAAAATGGATTCGCGAGCAACTCACGAATCCATCTACAGAAACTTTGATTAATACTAAGAATTAACGCTTATCTAGCGGCACCCAATCGTTCACCCAAGCTGATTTCATATTCAGGCTGGCATCAGACGCAATTTTCTTACGAAGTGCATCTGCAGTCTCACGGTCTTTGGACGGACCCACCATGATACGTACACCTTTAGACGTTGAGCTTTTGGTTACTTTATAACCTTTGGCACGCAGTTTGGCTGCTACAGCATCTGCATTGGCTTCATTCGCTGCCAGTGCCACCTGCACCATCCATTGCTTGTCCTCTTCACCTTCCAGTAACTTACGCGCCTGTTCAGCTTCTGCTTTCTTCTTGGCTTCTTCGGCTGCAGCCTTTTTCTTGGCTTCTTCAGCTTTACGCTTTTCGTCGGCCTTACGTTTTTCTTCGGCTGCTTTACGTTCAGCTTCTTTCTTTTCAGCCGCTTTACGCTCTTCCTCGGTTTTACGTTTTGCTTCAGCCGCCTTACGTTCTGCTTCGGCTTTTTGCTGTTGCTCTAACTTGCGTTTTTCTTCAGCGGCTTTACTTTCAGCAGCTTTACGCTCTGCTTCTTTCTTGGCTGCATCAGTAGAACTATTGGCTTTTTGTTGGTCCAGCTGCTGCTGGGCTAACTTTTTTTCTTGCACCGCTTTTTCTTCAGCCAGACGTTTCTGCTTGGCCTGTTCGTCTTCAACCAGTTCTGGCGGAATATTATCGGAACTTTGCTGTCCCAGGCGGTGTGCATTCAGGGCAGCATATTCTTCAGCCGCTTTACGCGCAGCATCTGCTTCAGCCTGCTGTTGCATCGCTAAAAATTCGGCTGCACGTGCTTCCTGCTCTGCAACCGATTTTTCCCGGTCACGACGTTGCTGTTCAAGTAAACGCTTTTCTGTTTCCACATCGACCGTCAAAGAACCGAGCGAATGATTGCCTGTCTCTTTATTTTCAACTTCCGCAGCCTGTGCCGGATTTTGCTGACGGTCCTGATTGATTTCATCTTGGCCTTTCAGGAGTAATGCTGCCAATAAAACACCACCACCGAGTAAAACAACACCGCCCATCCAGCGCTGTTTGTTATTCATTGACATTCTTCCAAATACTCCCATACCGCTTCTAAGGTATGAAATGATCCACATACCAAAATCAGCTGATTATTATCTGTTTGATCCAGTGCTGATTTAAAAGCTAATTTTACATTGTCAAATTGTTCTACCGCCTCACCGTTTAAAGCATCAGCCAAAACTGTGACGTCTGCCGCACGTGGAACGGATAATGGTGCAATTTTCCACAATTGCACCGTGTCTTTCAATAACTTGACGACAGAATTTATATCTTTATCTGCCAGCATTGAAAATACACAAATGACTTCATTATATTTTTGATTGTAATTTAAATAATCTCGTAATTGTTTCAGTAGAAATTCGACCCCATGCGGGTTGTGTCCTGCATCAAAAATCACGGTTTTATTCTGGATTTGACGGATTTCAAACCGTCCCGGCAATTTTGCCGTTTGAATGCCTTGTGCAATTGCCTGCTGGCTGACGTTTAATCCGCTCAGCAGAATGGCGGCCACGGCGGTAGAAATATTATCCAGTGCCAGCGAACCTGTTGGGAGTTTTAAGGTCGTACCCGATGAAGCAAAAGCCCAGCTTTGGCCATCTTCAAAGGCTTTATAGAAATAATCACGGTTGATTGCATACAAAGATGCATTACATTCTTGAGCTTTATTTAGAATGGCTTGCGGGATCTGTTGCTGTCCACCAAACACGACTGGAATATCCGGGCGAATAATTCCGGCCTTTTCAAAAGCAATTTTCTCGATGGTGTCACCAAGCCAGTCAGTATGATCCAGACCAATATTGGTAATCACCGCCACATCCGGATTGACCACATTGACCACATCCAGACGGCCGCCTAAGCCAACTTCCAGCACCCAGACATCACAGCATTGATCTTTAAAAATCACAAAAGCAGCCAGTGTCGTGGCTTCAAAGAAAGACAGGCTCAAACCGCATTCGCGACGAGCCTGATCGACCTGAACAAAAGCATCAATCAGCAACTGATCTTCCACTTCAATGCCGCGCAATTTAACACGCTCATTGAAACGGTACACGTGGGGGGATTGATATAGCCCGACCTTGAAGCCTTGCGCATTCAGGATCGCGGCCAGCGTGGTGGTGGTCGAACCCTTACCATTGGTTCCTGCCACCGTCAGCACTTTGGCCTCTGGAGATGTCACGCCCAGCTTTTCAGCCACAGGAATAACCCGTTCCAGACCTAAATCAATACCCGTAACGTGAACATGGCTCCAATAATCGAGCCATGTATTTAAAGAATCTGTTGCTAAGGGTGCTGTGTTCAATGCAAATTCATCAACTTCGTAACGATACGATAAACTGTATCACGTAATGCATGACGGTGAACAATCTGATCGATTACCCCATGATCAAGCAAATATTCCGCGCGCTGGAACGGTTCTTCCAGTTTTTCACGTACAGTCTGTTCGATCACACGTTTACCGGCAAAGCCAATCATCGCTTTCGGTTCAGCAATATGTACATCACCCAGCATTGCCAATGATGCGGTCACACCGCCGTACACTGGATGAGTCAATACCACTACATAAGGCAGACCTGCTTCTTTTAAACGCTGGATCGCAGCCGAAGTACGCGCCATTTGCATCAGGGACAACATGCCTTCCTGCATACGAGCACCACCCGAAGCAGCAAAACAGATCAAAGGTTGACGAGCTTCAATCGCATGTTCTGCAGCCTGAACAAAGCGGTCACCGACCACTGTGCCCATAGAACCGCCCATGAAGTCGAACTCAAACGCACAGGCAATCATCGGTACGCCTTTCAGCAAACCCTGAATTACCACCAGTGCTTCAGTTTCACCGGTTTTCTTTTGCGCTTCAGCCATACGGTCTGGATAGGCTTTACTATCGACAAATTTCAGGGGATCTTTGGCTATAAATTCCTGACCCAATTCTGTTTGTACCTGATCAAAGAACCAGTTCAAACGCTCACGGGCTTTCATACGCAAATGCTCATCACATTGCGGACATACATAGGCATTGAATGACATGGCAGTACGGGTCACCAATGCATGACATTCAGGGCACTCAATCGTAGGCTCGGTAAATGTCGCTTTATATGCCGTTTGCTCATCGGGTACCTGAATGCCCGGAACAGTACGCTCCGTCCATGGGGTCGATGGGCTCAGAATTTTGCCTGATTTCACTTGTTGACTCATACTAACTCATCGAGCGCTGCTCGAAGCTCCTTGACTTTATTCACCGTCGCAATAACGGCTTGTTCTGGTGCGAGCGTTGCAAACTGCTTTACAAACGCACTACCCACAATAACTGCATCGGCAGCAACACCCATCGCTTTCGCAGATGCAGCATCACTGATACCGAAACCTACGCCTACAGGAACATCAGTCACAGCTTTAATCTTTTGAATGCGTGCAGCGGCTTCAGAAACATCTAAAGTTGCTGCACCGGTCACGCCTTTCAGTGACACATAGTAAATAAAGCCGCTGGCCTGTTTTGCTACATGTTGAATACGTGCATCGGTTGAAGTGGGTGCCAGCAGAAAAATCTGATCCATGTCATATTTTTCCAGTACTTCACCCAGACTTTTTGCTTCTTCTGGTGGCAAGTCCACCAGAAGTACGCCGTCTACTCCACATTCATAGGCATAAGCCACAAACTTTTCATAGCCAATTACTTCAACCGGATTCAGATAACCCATCAGCACCACTGGTGTTTCGCGGTCTTTCAAGCGAAATTCTTTCACCATATGCAGTGCATCCAGTGTATTGGTTCCACCTGCCAAAGCACGTTCAGCAGCTAGCGCAATCACTGGCCCATCTGCCATCGGGTCTGAGAAAGGAAGTCCCAGCTCAATCACGTCGACACCCGCTTCCACCATCTCATGCAGCAAAGGCACTGTGACTTCTGGATGCGGATCACCCGCCATGACATAAGAAACTAAAGCTTTACGCTGTTGAGATTTAAGTTGTCCAAATCGTGTGGCTAAACGTGACATAGGGTGGTATTTTCCTTAACGTGTTTCAAACTTGAGGCATTGACTATGTAGAAATACAAGACATCGCATTGTAACGCTATTTTTTGTCCAATGAACAGTCTGCGATACCGACCTCGAGTACTTCATTTCCTGTGCGAAGATTTCAAAACAATTCGGAAGGGTCTATTTACGATTATTTTGATTTTTTTCACAATGATCAAAGATGCCTAATTTTGCTATTACCTAAAATCCTGAATATTTAGATAAACTTATTTTTATCATATAAAAATTAATAAAAATGCAGATGTTAGCGCATTCATTTAAAGTTTTCTGAAATAGCAAAACCTGCTTTATACTAGTCCTATTCTCTTACTTTTTTATCTCCTATGCAGACTGATTCTGAGGCTACAGTGCAGGCACGCGCCATTGCACTGCTGCCGCTTATTGTATTTTTAACCATATTTTTGGGTAGTGGGATCTATCATTCCCTGATCGGAACCGAGTTCGCGTTCTATCAGGTGAAAGCGCCTGTGGCTGCCCTGCCTGCGATTATCTTGGCTGCATTAGTGTATCGCGGCAAACTCAACCAGGGCATTGAGGAATTCCTCAGAGGTGCCAGTCATCCCAATTTAATCCTGATGTTTATGGTGTTTATGCTGGCAGGTGCTTTTGCCAGCGTCAGTAGCGCCATTGGCAGCGTCGACGCCACCGTGCAGATGGGCTTGTCAGTGATTCCACCTACATTTATTCTGCCGATGTTATTTGTGATCTCGGCCTTTATTGCCACGGCGATGGGTACCTCCATGGGCACCATTGCAGCCTGTGCGCCGATCGCTTTTGGTTTCACCCAGGTGACCGATATTGACGTGATTTATGCGATTGGTGCGGTCGTCGGTGGTGCCATGTTCGGTGATAACCTGTCCATGATTTCAGACACCACCATTGCGGCGACCACCAGCCAACGCGTACAACTGCGTGACAAGTTCAGAGTCAATGTCTGGATTGCAGTTCCAGCCTCAATCGTCACTATTTTAATTTACGTGTTAAGTACCGGCAGTAGCAACACATTGGAATACAAGGATTTTAACTGGCTTCTGGTCTTACCTTATATCGCCGTATTTATTTTGGCCTTTAGCCGTTTACACGTTCTGGCTGTACTGACCATTGGCGTACTACTTTCCGGCTTGTTTGGCCTATTTGCCACAGCTGAATTCGATCTGCTCAAACTGAATACTTCAATTTACGATGGCTTTGTCGGCATGTTTGAAGTGGCGTTATTGTCGATGTTTCTGGGTGGCCTGTCGGCGATCATGCAGCATGAAGGCGGTTTACGCTGGCTGATCGAGCGTATTTATAGCCTGACCCGTCTGTTTAAAGTTGGGAAGCAACGTGCTGGCGAAATCGGGATTAGTTTTTTGGTGGTGTTTTCGAATATCTTTGTGGCCAATAATACCGTGGCGATTATTCTGTCTGGTGATATGGCACGTGAAGTTGCCAAAGAATACGGCGTAGATCCTAAGCGTTCTGCGGCACTGATGGATATTTTCTCCTGTGTGGTACAAGGGTTGATTCCCTATGGCGCACAGTTACTACTGGCCTGTTCCATTGCAAAAATCTCACCGGTTGAACTGATTGGTGGTGTGTACTATTGCTGGATTCTGGCCATTTTTGCGATTGCGGCGATTGCGTTTAGATTCCCTCAAATCAAAGCCAACGCTTAACCTCACCATTTTCTTCAAATAAAAAAGCGACCGATACGGGTCGCTTTTTTTAGCTGCGCTGTTTGTGTAACTGCTTTCTGCGCTCTAATAATGTCTGTCCGGTGGCTGCCTTGTAGGCCCGTGCCAATGCCGACTGGTCAGAATAATCCAGCTGCTCGGCGATTTCGGTCAGACCTAATCCCTTCTGCAACAACAGCTCGCAACGTTTGATCCGCTGCTGTTCCAGCAGTTTTTTAAATGAAGTGCCATGGGTACTAAATAAGCGTTGCAAACTCCGTGTCGACATCAATAACTGCTGAGCAAGTTGTTCAACTTTAATCGCCTGATGCTGGGTTCGCAGCTGTTCAGCAATCATTTGCTGCGCCTGTTCCAAATGATTCTCAAGGGGCGGCTTGGCGGCAATCGCCTGTTCTGCCTGATGCACCAGCAACTGCAACAGCATCGGATCTGCCTGCTCAGACCGATGTGCCAGTCCTTGTAGATCCAGTTCTATGCCATAGTAGGCTTGGGAAAATATCACCTCGCTGGCGAAAAACTTTTGATAATGTATTTTCGCCATGTCAGGCACATGGGCAAAACGTACACAATGCAGTAACAGTTGATGATCCTGCAAAATGACGCGTCCCAATTGCACCATCGCGGCCATGGTCAGCTCATTGAGCAGATTATATTTTTCATCCAGATAGGCCCAAAATAATTCAAGACTGTGTTCACGCTGCTTCAATTGCAAAGGTACAAACTCACTGCCATCAATCACCAGTCGTTGAAAGCGAATGATATGCCGGATCATTTCCGCAACGCTGCTGCTTCGCGAAGCCATATAGCCGAGCACGCCAAAATGTTCTGGACGAATAACCTGCACGATCTCGAAAATTAGTTGTGGACAGTTTAAATGTTGCCGGGTTCTTAACAGAAGCTGATTTAATAATTCCAGCGGCACTTGCGTGGCAAAAGGCTGATCAATCAGGGGGACAAGCGCTTCATGTACATCTTGCAGAAAGTCAGCTTCCAAAGGCTCAATTTGCAGACTGCGCAGATAAGTCGCCCAAAGCTGAATATAACCATTGGATATTTTAATTTCTTGCATGCGCGCTTCCCGCTGCCTGCTTTAGTCTAAGCAGTTTTATTTTCATTTGGCATAAAATGTATAAAAATTGGCAAGCACTGTCAAAACAATTACGGCATTCCCCGACATACTGTCAGCATCGTCATAAAAAAGAACGTACAAGATGAATGCAGTATTAAAATCTTTGATAAAGCCCGTGGTCCGGACCCAGCTTGATTTTAAACTGGATGAAATTCCGCGCTACTGGTTTGGCGGTGATCCCTTTCTGACCCGCATGTTCGATGCCCTGAGCCTGACATTTCCTGATGGTGAGCGCTATTTTATTCAGAGTGTACGCCTGTTCCGCGAGCAAATCACAGACCCGGAACTACAGCAGCGTGTTGCAGATTTTATTCGTCAGGAAGCACAGCATGGCATTGCCCATGAAAAAATGAATCAGCTGATGCGCGAGCAAGGCATGCCCGTAGATCAGTTCATCCAGCGCCTCAATTACATGATGAATTACGACTTGAAAAACCGCTCACCTGAATACAATATTGCGGTGACTGCTGCTGCAGAGCATTTGACTGCGCTCATGGCCGAGACTTTTTTTGGACAGAAAGATACGTTAAGAGATGCCCATCCTTTTGTTCGTGCCATGTTTGCCTGGCATGCCATTGAAGAAATGGAACATCGTGATGTGGCTTTTGACGTGATGAAAGATGTGGCACAAACTCCAGAACTTCTGCGAAAATATAGCTTGGTGATTACTACCCTGCTCATGTTCAGCTTTACCATATACCGCGCCAACATCATGCTTAAACATGATGGATTCACACCATTACAACGTTTGCAAATGAATTTAAAAGGACTGCCCTGGTTTTTTGGCCGTAACGGGAAATTAACCCGTATGGGTACACAATATCGGGACTGGTTTAAACAAGACTTCCATCCTTCCCAGCATCCGGTAATTGCCCAATATGATGTCTGGGTAAAAACTCTAGCCGAAACCAATGATCCTATTCAGGCCGGTGAAGCTTTCTGGCAGGCAGCCAAAGATTAAGCTCAAGTCAAAAAGCCTTTAATGTTGATAGTGCCCGTCAGTTAAGCAATTGATTGGAATTTTATTTTTTAAATTCAGTATTATATTTGATAGATGGAAAAGTCATCCGCAACTATTTGAGGCAGGACTACATTAAAAAATGATTATTTCTGCGACAAATTTACTAGTGGATGGTGGCTGACAAGTTTTGCGGTGAGGAGTATTACTCCGCAAGATGCCTTCCTTGCGAAGCTCCGCTTCTCATTTGGGCGAAACCAAAGTAACAAATGATTCATTAATATCTGATTTAAAACGTAAGAATCCATCGTGAACTACTAAAAAGTTAAAGAGCCTATTTCTAAATTCTTTAACTGATCAGCATTATTCAATGTTGAAGGCTTTTAAATGACTCAATCTGATTTACCACTTGGCATAATGCTGCTCAAGCAAGGCATATTCATTCAGTAAAATAATTTCCTGATCATCCTGCTGAATCGTTCCTGAAACCTTGGCCTGCCACTGACTAAACTGGCTGCCCACCAGACGCAGGTTCAGATTTTCATAACGGCGCCAGCCTGTACTCACTATCAGATTCAATTTTTCATCCAGTGACTGAATCGTCCATTGGTTTTCAGATTCCTGCTGGAACAGTACATCGGTCAATGGATAAATCTTTCCATTGATCCACAGACAGTTTTCATTGCCAAAGCTTTCATTCACGCCTGAGGCCAGATTAATGCCGATCCGGTTCTGGTTCACATCCCAGAAATTACAGGACAGCCAGAACCAAGCCGTTTCCGGGCGTAAAAAGCCACACGTATCATCTAATGAGGCAAAGCTGCGTTCATTAAACTGGATGGTTTCACCTTGCTTGTTAATGAAAAAACCTTCACAGCCCAAGGTGGTTAATTTCTGGGTATAGGTCCAGCCGTTGATGCCGGTCGGACTGCACATACTCAGTGGATCAGTTCCGGCACAAAAAATTCGCGCACTGAGTTTAATCTCGCCATATTTGCTGACATTGATATAACGCACGCCGTTGGCATGCTGGATATCGATCTGAAAAGGTGAATTATGGAAATAACTATGATTAAACAGTGGCTGTTCATCCAGCACAGTGTTGCGTGACAGGAAATTAATCGCATTCCATTCCAGCACTTCATTGGTCATATGGTTATAGACATAGACAAAACCATGCCCTGCCCATGCGATATCGGCAATCGCCAGTCCAATCGTATAATGCTCGTGCTGAATACTACAGAATTTGAATTTTTTATATTTTAGATGCTTACGCCAGCCTGACAGCACATGACCATAAGGATTCTTGTATTGATATGCCTGATAGTCAATACTTTTTGGAAGCTCCTTGAAACGTCCATAACGCGGTTGTCCATTTGCCTGAATTAAATCCATTTAAGACATTCCATCTCAGTCAAAACTGTTTTTCCTTGGCAGTATTATGCCAATTATTAAATTTTGATAAAGAGATTTTTTAAACCGCTTATCGAATCATCAAGCCAGCCGCAGGTTTAATTCAATCACAAACAGCGTTAAATCGTGAGATAAGTATTTTCCCAGCGATTGCCACTAAAACTGCCCTCCAGCAGTTGTACATAACGACCATAAACCTGGTCAATGGCAATACAGTCATCCACATCCAGCACACGGTCGGTATGCTGTTTTTGCCAGTGCCGGGCGAAGTAAACTTTACCACGCTGTTTGGCCACCATAGCATTCTGCGCAACCACCAGCACATAACGATGCAACTCGCCAAACTCACGTGGATCATAACCACCCAGATTAATCAGCCAAAGTTTTTCATCGGATTGCTGTGGCTGTGCATCAGTAAATTGCAGCGTATAGGACTTGCCCTCGAACTCTAGCCCGTTGATTTGCGCCCAGGCATCAATATGCAAACCTTTCTGTTCCGCAAACCAGGCATTTTTTAATTGCGGATAGGTATCTTCCAGACTCTCTCCTATTGCCAAAACTACATCATGAACTTCTGTATTGGCACGGGCATGACGACCACCGAGCATCACAATAAACAAGCTGGGCATTACATTTCCTTGTTAACGTCAATCTTTAAGATCATTTCATTGATGCTTGCCAGTATAGCGCAAAGCTATTCCATGATGATGTAGCCATCTGCCAAGGACAAATTTGCATCATCAGCCTGACTGAATTTGCGCAAACAGCATCCAGTCACTCGGTATCCATCTCCATATCGAGGATCAGTTTAAGCCTGTGTCAGGATCAAAAAACCATTTTCAGTGAATACAATTGGCTAGCGAATCATTTCCGATCATTTTCATCAGGATTTACAGCGATAGAGGATTATTTTTTTGTACAAAATACAAACACGACTAAACCGCACAAATCTGTACAAATTTTCGCCCAAATTTCAATCTAAAGGCATATTTCGTTGACTGAAATGCGCTGAAAGACGATACTCTCAATGTTTTTATTTAAGCAAATCGGTTCAAAGAGGCTGGGCCAAAAGTTCGGTCCTCAGAAACTCAATCCAACGCAAGGGGCTATATATGGCTGGTGGAAAGTCAACTATCATTTACACACTGACCGACGAGGCGCCATTACTGGCGACTTATTCTCTGCTGCCGATCATTGAGACCTTTACTAAGCCAGCTGGCGTTGAGATCGTCAAAAGTGACATCTCTGTAGCTGTGCGCGTGCTCTCCGAATTTACAGATTACCTAAGCGAAGAGCAAAAGGTGCCTGACACTCTAGCTGAGCTAGGTCGTCTTACACAAGATCCAGACACGAACATTATCAAACTCCCAAATATCAGTGCTTCTGTTGGCCAGCTAACAGCGTGTATCAAGGAACTTCAGTCTAAAGGCTATGCAATCCCTGACTATCCTGAAAACCCGACCACTGAAGAAGAAAAAGCAATCAAGGCACGTTATAGCAAATGTCTTGGTTCAGCAGTAAACCCTGTTCTACGTGAAGGTAACTCAGACCGTCGTGCACCTGCTGCCGTTAAAAACTACGTGAAAAAACACCCGCACTCTATGAGCGAGTGGAAACAGTGGTCGCAAACTCACGTTTCACACATGGACGAAGGTGACTTCTACCACGGCGAAAAGTCGATGACTTTAGACCGCGCACGTGATGTGAAAATGGAATTGATCACCAAGTCTGGTGAAGCGATTGTTCTTAAGCCAAAAGTTGCGCTTCTGGACGGCGAAATCATCGATTCAATGTTCATGAGCAAGAAAGCACTTTGCGACTTCTACGAGAAAGAACTTGAAGACTGTCGTGAAGCAGGCATCCTGTTCTCTTTACACGTTAAAGCAACCATGATGAAGGTGTCTCACCCAATCGTATTTGGTCACTGTGTAAGAATCTACTACAAAGAAGCATTCGAAAAACATGGCAAGCTTTTTGATGAGCTTGGCATTAATGTCAATAACGGTATGGCGGGTCTTTACGAAAAGCTTGAAACTTTACCAACCTCTGTACGTGAAGAAATCATTGCTGATTTACATGCTTGTCAAGAACACCGTCCAGCTTTAGCGATGGTTGATTCTGCAAAAGGCATCACTAACTTCCATTCACCAAACGACGTGATTGTAGATGCTTCTATGCCTGCAATGATTCGTGGTGGCGGTAAAATGTGGGGCGCTGACGGCAAGCCTTACGACTGTAAAGCAGTCATGCCTGAATCAACTTTCGCACGTATTTACCAGGAAATGATCAATTTCTGTAAATGGAATGGCAACTTCGATCCAAAAACCATGGGTACTGTACCTAACGTGGGTTTGATGGCGCAAAAAGCGGAAGAATACGGTTCACATGACAAGACTTTCGAAATTCCTGAAGCAGGTGTTGCGAACATCACTGACCTAGAAACAGGTGAAGTGTTAATGTCTCAAAATGTGGAAGAAGGCGATATCTGGCGTATGTGTCAGGTGAAAGATGCACCGATCCGCGACTGGGTGAAACTTGCTGTGACTCGTGCACGCAACTCTGGCATGCCAGCAATCTTCTGGCTTGACCCGTACCGTCCACACGAAAACGAACTGATCAAGAAAGTTGAAAAATACCTGAAGGATCATGACACCACTGGTCTTGATATCCAGATCATGTCACAAGTACGTGCAATGCGTTATACGCTTGAACGTGTGGCTCGCGGTCTAGATACTATTTCGGTAACAGGTAACATCCTGCGTGACTACCTGACTGACTTGTTCCCGATCATGGAATTGGGTACATCTGCGAAAATGTTGTCAATCGTGCCATTAATGGCAGGTGGCGGCATGTACGAAACAGGCGCAGGCGGTTCTGCTCCTAAGCACGTACAGCAGTTAGTTGAAGAAAACCACTTACGTTGGGATTCACTGGGTGAATTCATGGCGTTGGCGGTGTCTTTAGAAGAAATGGGTATTAAAGAAGGCAATGACGACATCAAGTTACTTGCTAAAACTTTAGACCAAGCGACTGGCAAATTGCTGGATAACGACAAGTCTCCTTCTCGTCGTACTGGCGAATTGGACAACCGTGGTAGCCATTTCTACCTGGCGAAATTCTGGGCTGAAGCTTTGGCTGCTCAAGACGAAAATGCTGAATTGAAAGCGAAATTTGCACCACTTGCAAAAACTTTAGCTGAAAATGAAGAGAAAATCGTTGCTGAGCTTACAGAAGTTCAAGGCAAATCAGTAGACATCGGCGGTTACTACGCAGTTGATCAAGAGAAAGTAAATGCAGTGATGCGTCCAAGTGCAACGTTGAATGCTGCTCTTGCTTCTATGTAATGAGTTAAAAAATCGATTTAACCTTAGGTTAAATTGATTAAAAAAACCGGCACTGACGTGCTGGTTTTTTTATGTCCAATTCATGCAGCGCAATCACTGAAGCAATCCATTTTTTAAGCAGTTCTATGCAGTGTTATTTTCACAAGCTATCTTTTAAATCAAGAAGATAATTTTGAAGAGCAGATAAAAAGAAACAGGTTATTATTTTTCAGACAATAAAAAACCCCAAGACTGAATGTGCTTGGGGTTTTTTAGAATTTTGGTCCCGAGGGTCGGACTCGAACCGACACGTCATCTCTGACAGCGGATTTTGAGTCCGCCGCGTCTACCAATTTCACCACCTCGGGAGTGGATGAAAGGTATAATACGCGATTTCTCAGCACTGTCAACGCAGAATATTTTCATTTGTTTATTTTTAAAACAAATCGCATTTTTTCGTTTTAAAATCGAGCAATTCCCGCCATAAAAAAGAAAAAAGTTTATACTAGCCGCAGTTTTTTTAGCGTAAATCATCATGCAACTTTCTGATTTTAATTTTGATCTTCCCGATGAGCTGATTGCTCGCTACCCACTGGAAACACGCAGTGCCTCTCGCCTGTTGCACCTCGATGCCCAAGGTCAATATCATGACCATCAATTTACCGATATTCTGGATTTACTTGAAGACGGCGACTTGTTGGTATTAAACGACACCAAAGTCATGAAGGCCCGTTTAAAAGGTAAACGTGCTTCAGGCGGTGCGGTAGAAGTGCTGGTTGAGCGTATGCAAGATCGCTTTATTGCCTATTGTCATATTAAGGCCAGCAACACTCCGAAAGCCGGTGCAGAACTTTTTATTGGCCCGGATGCAGTGAAAGTGACCGTACAAGGCCGTCATGAAAATCTGTTTATTGTAGAATTTTCACAACCAATTCTCGATGTGCTGGATCAATACGGCGCCTTGCCGATTCCGCCTTATTTCAACCGTGAAGCGGAAGAGATTGATACTGAACGTTATCAAACCGTGTTTAATGACCCAACCAAACTGGCCAGCGTTGCAGCACCTACTGCCAGCCTGCATTTTGATGCCGATCTGTTGGCAAAATTGGAAGCCAAAGGGATTCAAAAAACTTTTGTGACCCTACATGTTGGTGCAGGTACTTTCCTGCCAGTGCGTACCGATGATATTCAAAATCACATCATGCACAGCGAATGGTGCGACGTCCCTGAAACTGCGGTCGAGATGATTCGTCAGACTAAAGCCCGCGGTAATAAAGTCATTTCTGTAGGCACGACTGCCACCCGTGCAGTCGAAAGTGCAGCACAAGCACATAACGGTGAACTGGCAGCCTGGACAGGTGATACCCAGATTTTCATCTATCCGGGTTATCAGTTTAAAGTGGTCGATCGTTTGATCACTAACTTCCATTTACCAGAATCGACCCTGTTAATGCTTGTGTCTGCCTTGTCCAATCGTGACAATATTCTCAATGCTTATAAGCATGCAGTAGACAGCCAGTATCGCTTCTTCAGTTATGGCGATGCCATGCTGATTGATCAGGCGAAATAAGCGAGAACCATTGCCCATGCCGATCGAGTCTGTACAACAGTCCATTCATATTCGCCGCAAGAAAAATGCAGTGGTGTTTCAAAATATCGCTCGGCTTTGGGATCTGGGTCAACAGGCCAAAACGCATCAGCAATTGCTGGATGGGCTGCATCCCTGGAATGGCCCGATTACGCTCAAGTTTGAAAATAACCTGCCGCTTGCGCTTGCCGGAATTGGGCTTTTTCTGATTGGCAGCATTTTTATTGCGCCGGGAAATATCTGGATTCAGGGCAGTGTTTTTCTCGGCTGTCTCTGTATCTTCTGGGCCTATATTTGCTATGAACAGCAGCAGCCCTTAGAGGAAGTCATTGCTTTTCTGGAAGAACAGGCACTGGCCAAAAAATATCAGCTTGCCTTTCAAAAACAGCCACTGCATATTTCCATGCCACTCAATCCCCTGCACTTTATCCGGCATTTAAAACAATTATTTCCAGTATTCAATCAAGGTTCGTTGAGTAATGAGATTCAGCGTTATGCCAGCACGGTCTGGGAAGATGAAAATGGCCAGCAACATCAGGTGCTACTGTTCCAATACCACTATATTGATGAAGTACAGGCCCGAAATAAGGAAGGTCAGCCAGTCAAACTGATGCAGGTCCATAAAGACCTGTGGGGCGTATTTGTGTTTGATATCCAGATTCAGGGACTGGCCGTTACGACTTCCAGAAAGAAATTTTATTATCCTTATAGCCATCCCTGGCACAGCAGCGATATTCGCACCAACCAGAGATTAAGCTTTTATGGCAGTGATCCGCTGCAAACTGCCAAATTACTCAGTCCGGGTTTTGTGCTGCGACTGGCCGACTTTTTTGAACAGCGTCAGGGTGATTTACTGTTTCACCCAGAAAATAAGATGCTGTGCTATCTAGGGCCCCATGATTTATTTCAGGTATCGAGCAAGCAGCAGAATATTAGCGATATTTCCACATTGCGCGGCCACCTGAGAACGTTTAAATTAAAACAGCTCGAAAACTTACAACATGATCTGCTGCAGTTTTTAAAATAAATTTTTCGCATCATTTTTAAAATATAGATATAGCTTGGGGAGATCTCGGATGGGATTTTTGATTTTATGTTTGATCATTGTGGCACTGATTGTCGCGATTATCATGATCCGCAACAGTATTGTCCGTCATCACAACGCCACGATTCGCGCCTGGTCGGATGTCGCCAGTTATGAACGGCAAAAACTGAAAATTCTGGACGGGCTGCAACCGCTAGTCGAGCAATACTCGAGTTTCGAAAAAGGCACGCTAGAAAAAGTCACCGAACTGCGTCAGAACATCATGAATCTGAATATTAAGGATGCTGATATTGGACAGTTACAACGCATTGAAAGTCTGAACAAACAGTTAATGCATAGCCTGAATGTGGTGATTGAAAATTATCCGGAACTGAAAGCCAATGACATCTATCTGAAAATGATGGCTGAAATTGAAGAACAGAATGAAAATGTCGGTGCTGCGATTACCATTTATAATCGCAATGTCGAGCTGTTTAATAACCAGATCCAGATTTTTCCGCACAACATCATTAACAATATGTTGCTCAGAAAAAAAGTGGTACGTCCATTCCGTGATCAAAGCGTGACTCAGAATTTTGATTACCGTCCGAACTTTTACTGAGTGAACAGCAAGATCTGATAAAATTTTGCATCCTTGGCACATCACCTTATTATAAAAATAGCCAAGGGTGCGGCTGTACCTGTCTAAAACTTATAAAATAAAGAATAAAAATTATGCTGGATTATTTAGAGCGCTTGCAACAGACGCTGGTCGAGGAATTTTATCGGTTATACGACCATTATCAGGATGATCAAATCTATGCCTGTAGTCTGGTCTTTGACGAATTTTTACTGCTGGATGATCTGGCGATCTCGACTGAACGCAGTATTTTTAAAGATCCGGAAGATCCACAGCAATATCTGGCTGAACAGGATCGCTGGAATATCGGGAAATGGCGTTATCGAGCACATGCTTCGCTCGACTCAGGACTTATCCCCTTTAAAACCTTGTTGGCCGATTATTTTAAAACCCAGCACAGCTTTGGCCATCCGGTATTGGCACAGCAAAAACAGCTGCACGCGACGCATCTGGATTTATTGCTGGATAGTTTTAAACAAGCCAAACAGCGCCTTTCTGAAAGCTATGGTTTGGATCTGGATGGCATCCTGTTTTTCATGAGCCTGCCGACCCAAGTCGAATTTGAATGTCAATCTGCGCAGACACTTAATCCTGAGCATATTCATTTACAGGAATTTCTGGCATCCAGACAAACTACTCATTTACCTGCCATGCAGAAACGTTTGAAACTCTCGCAAAACGACAAGGATATTCTGATTGATCTGGAGCAGATGCTGGTGATGGAACCTTATGATTATCTGCAAGTAGCACAAGATGCCTATTTGCTGACCTTGGAATCCTACTTTGTCGATAGCAATATTTATATCCAGAAACTGATCCAGCATATCGCTGCAATGGCCTCTGAGCCGGATGGCAGCTGCGCCCTTAGCCGGGAAGATATCCAGCAGCGCTTGCAGCAGTTTTCTGCCCATCCGCCAATATCTCCGGATGTTCTCTAGCTTCAGCGATAAATAAAATTACAGAGCGAATGCTCTACAATGCTGGCGTTTAGTGTAAGAATCAAGGAAAATAGCGCCCTTTAGCTATAACAATCAGCGAACTGTTTTTTCGCCTTGATGTGGAACTCCTATGAAGTTTGAAAAATTAGGTCAGTCGGGCCGTGCCCGTCGTGGTCGTTTAACGCTTGAACATGGTGTGGTGGAAACCCCGATGTTCATGCCTGTGGGTACGTATGGTACGGTCAAGGGCCTGTTGCCACGCGACATTAAAGAGATCAAATCTCAAGTCATTCTGGGCAATACTTTCCATTTGTATCTACGTCCAGGACTGGATGTAATTCGTGAACATGGCGGCCTGCACGGATTTATGAAATGGAATAGTCCCATTTTGACCGATTCAGGCGGCTTCCAGGTCTTCAGTCTGGGCGCAATGCGTAAAATTAAAGAAGAAGGTGTGACCTTCCGCTCGCCGATTGATGGTTCAAAAGTATTTTTATCTCCTGAAATTTCAATGGATATTCAGCATACGCTGAATTCTGACATTGTAATGATTTTTGATGAATGTACCCCGTACCCTGCGACGCATGAAGAAGCACAAAAATCTTTGCAACTTTCTCTACGCTGGGCCAAACGCTGTAAAACCCAGCATCATGACGTGCTGAAAAACCGTAATGCGCTGTTCGGCATTATTCAAGGCGGCATGTATGAAGATTTACGTGATGAATCTTTAAAAGGCCTGCTTGAAATCGACTTTGATGGTTATGCGATTGGCGGCCTGTCCGTGGGCGAACCAAAAGAAGAAATGATCAAGGTTCTGGATTATCTTCCAGAGAAAATGCCTGCAGACAAACCGCGTTATTTGATGGGTGTCGGCAAGCCTGAAGATATTGTGGAAGCGGTACGTCGTGGTGTGGATATGTTTGACTGCGTGATGCCAACCCGAAATGCACGTAACGGTCACTATTTTGTGACAGACGGCTTGGTGCGGATCCGTAATAGTAAATATCGTCATGACCAGAGTCCACTCGATCCGCATTGCGACTGCTATACCTGCCAGAACTTTACCCGTGCCTATTTATTCCATCTTGAGAAATGTGGAGAAATGCTCGGCTCTATGCTCGGTACAATTCATAATCTGCGCTATTACCTGCGTTTGACTGAAGCGATGCGTGATGCATTAGACAACGGTACATTTGACGAATTTGTTCATGACTTTTATGCCCGCCGTGGCCTGGAAGTGCCACCTTGTCCGCAAGATTAATCCATCAGTATTTGCGCTGAGGAAAAAGACAATGTAAATTGCAAGAATATGTCAATTTATTATCGAGTTGATCACCAGTTTTTTATTTTAGGAAAATGTAATGAGCCTTTTTATTTCGACTGCTCACGCTGCAGGTGAAGCTGCACAACAACCAAGCATGATGGCGAACCTTTTGATGATTGCTGTTTTTATTGCAATCTTCTATTTCTTGATCTGGCGTCCTCAATCTAAACGTGCCAAAGAACACCGTGCTTTGGTCGACAGCCTTGGCGTTGGCAGTGAAGTGGTATTTGCAGGCGGATTAATGGGCAAAATCACCAAGATTGAAGGTGACTTCGCAGTGGTTGAATTGAGCCGTGGTGTAGAAGTCAAAGTTCAACGTGCAAGTGTGATTTCAGTCCTCCCTGAAGGCACTTTAAATAACCTTTAATCAAAAATAGTCGTGCCCTCGCACGACTTTTTCATTTTAAGAAGAAAACGAATGCGTTACCCAGCATGGAAATATGTACTGATCCTGGTTGTCCTGGTGATCAGTACCTTATATGCCCTGCCAAGTTTGTATCCAGATGAACCTGCTGTACAGATTTCGGGTGCCAAAGCCGGTACTCAAATTGATGCAAGCATCGTACAAAAAGCAGAGCAAATTTTAAAAACTGAAAATCTTGCCACCCATGACAATAGCTTTGGCAACAATGCAGCTTTATTACGTGTAGATTCAAGTGAATCGCAGCTTAAAGCTAAAGAGGCTTTACGTCGTGGTTTAGGTGATGATTACGTGGTTGCATTGAACCTTGCCCCGACCACCCCAGAATGGCTGCAAAAAATTGGTGCCAAACCAATGAAGCTTGGCCTGGATTTACGTGGTGGTGTTCACTTCTTGCTTGAAGTGGATATGGACAAGGCCATTTCCCAGCGTATGGAAACCTCTGCGACGGATCTACGTCGTCAGTTGCGTGATAACAACCTGAAATTTAATAGCCTGAATTTAAGCAACAACACCATTGTGATGCAGTTTGCCAACAATGATGATCGTTCTGCAACGATGGACTTCTTGCGCCGTAATGGCAATGAGTTTACCCAGCAGGCTGTTGCGACCGAGACCGGTTCGACTTTACGTTTGAACTATACCGATGTGCGTAAGCAAGAAATTGAATCTTATGCTGTCAATCAGAACTTGACCACTTTACGTAACCGTATTAACGAGTTAGGGGTGGCAGAAGCATTGGTTCAAACCCAGGGCAGCAACCGTATTGTGGTTGAGCTTCCTGGTGTACAGGATACCGCTGAAGCGAAACGTGTCCTGGGTCGTACTGCGAACCTGGAATTCCGTTTAGTTTCTGACCAGAATGATCAATACATTGATCCATATACTGGTCAGGCAACGGGTGCATTGCCACCAGGCACAGAAGTATTTGCTTATGAATCATTGGACAGTGGTCGTCAGCTCCTCCTGAACCGTAACCGTATCTTAACCGGTGAACGTGTTCAGAATGCATCCAGTGGCTTTAGCCAGGACACAGGCGGTGCAGAAGTGAACATTACCCTGGACAGCGCAGGCGGTAAGCTGATGGCAGATGCGACCCGTAATGCAGTCGGCAAACGTATGGCCGTCTTGTTCATCGAGAACAAACAGCGCATTAACTATGTTGAAGACCCTGCGACCGGTACGCAAACTGAAGTGCGTACACCGTATACCGAATCTGTGGTCATTAACGCTGCAACCATTCAGGCAGTACTGGGTTCTCAGTTCCGTATTACCGGTCTGGACTCACCGCAAGAAGCTGCTGAACTTGCCTTGATGCTGCGTGCAGGTGCATTGGCTGCGCCAATGTACTTTGTAGAAGAACGTGTGATTGGTCCAAGTCTGGGTCAAGAAAACATCGATAAAGGTGTACTTTCAACTCAGATCGGTTTCCTTCTGGTTGCCATCTGGATGGTGGTATTCTTCCGTCTGTTTGGTGTGATTGCCAACTTTGCCCTGGTCTTTAACCTGGCGATGATTCTGACAGTCATGTCCTGGATTGGTGCTTCCCTTACCCTTCCTGGTATTGCTGGTATCGTCATTACCATTGGTATGGCAGTCGATGCCAACGTACTGATCTGTGAGCGAATACGGGAAGAAATGAAATGGGGGGCTTCGCCGAAACAGGCGATTGTGGCCGGTTATGATCGTGCCTATAACACCATTTTCGACTCGAACTTGACCACATTCCTGGTGGCGTTCATTCTGTTCGCGATTGGTACAGGTCCGATCAAAGGCTTTGCCGTAACCCTGATGATTGGTATTGTCTGCTCGATGTTTACTGCCATTACAGTAACGCGTGCCGTGGTACAGCTCATTTATGGCAAAAAACGTAACTTGAAAAAGTTGAGCATTTAAGGAGATCACTGATGACTGAAAATACTCAACTGAATCAAAAACAGTACGGTCGCCCGGAAGACGAACGCATTATTCCGTTTATGAAGATTGCGATGCCTGCGGCATTGTTTTCAATCCTCTTAACCGTTGCGAGTATCTTCTTTATTGCCACCAAAGGCCTGAACCTCGGTTTAGACTTTACCGGTGGTGTGGCAGCCGAATTAAACTATACCAATCCGGTCAAACCTGAAGATGTATCCAAGGCATTGAACCAGGCAGGCTTTAATGATGCTGTGGTTCAGACTTTAGGTTCTGAACGTGACCTGATGGTGCGTATGCCGGTTCAGGAAGATATCGAAGCTGAAGACCTGACCAAAGCTGTTACAGCCGCAGTTCAACTGCCAAATAATGCGGCAGAAGTACCGAAGGTTGATGTCGTAGGTGGACAGGTCGGTAATGAGCTCTATGTCCGTTCTGGCGGTGCTGTGGCACTTGCGCTCCTGCTGATGCTGGTCTATGTCACCATCCGCTTTGAGGTCAAGCTGGCTATGGGTGCAGTATTGTCACTGTTCCATGATATCGTCGTTACCCTCGGGATTTTTGCGATGATGCAGTGGCCATTTGACCTCACTGTACTTGCGGCACTCCTTGCAATCATCGGTTTCTCACTGAATGATAATATCGTGGTCTCTGACCGTATCCGTGAGAACTTCCGTAAGATTCGTGGTGCAGAACCGGTCGAAATCATTAACATTGCCCTGACTGAAACCCTGCGTCGTACCATTCATACCTCTATGACCTTATTGCTCGTGGTGCTTGCCATGATGCTGATGGGTGGTGATGGTCTGAAATGGTTCTCGATCGCGATGTTTGTTGGTGTCTTTGTCGGGACCTATTCGTCGATCTATATTGGTACAGCCTTTGCCTTGTGGCGTGGTCTAAACCGTCAGGACTTTATTGTTCAGGTGAAGCCAGAATTTGAAGACGAGAACCAGATTCCATAATCTGTTCTGTTTCATGTTCATCGTTCAGCCCGTCTTATGATGGGCTGAATTATTTCTGCTGTTTGAATATGTGGCAGTGGGAATAATCGAAATGACTGGATGGATTTTCTCAATATCGGTTTTTTGAAAAATCACCTGTCGGTGTTCATCCAGGCTTTGGAATTCATAATGATCCTGAGCTTCGCTCACCAACTGCAAAATTAGCTGCAGGCCATTGACCAGATATATACAGAGCATGCATGAAATTGGCAACCCGGCCTGTTTGTCACAAATCAGCCACCAACCTGATTTTAAGCTGGGAAAATAATACGGCCCTGCTACCTGAATCGCATAATGCTGTGCTTGCAGATGAAAAATATCCTGATTGAATGAGAGCGCTGAATCCAGGGAGATAAGTGCAAATGCCTGCTGTTCTATTACCTGCATTTGAAACAGAGTACCTTGCGCTGGAACCGGAGCTAATTCAACTTTTGGTTCAGTCGACTGATCTAGAATGAGCACATCTAGACCCAGTTGTTGTTCCAACTCCCTTGCTGCTTTCTCGCCGATCTGGCGTTTGCTATTCAGCAATTGCGCAATATATGAGGCTGACAAGCCGAAATGTTCACAGATCTCTTTGCCGGTTTTAAATTGCTGCGTCTCGATCAGCAAATCAATCACCTTGGCCAGATTATTTCGTCTACGTTCAAATATTTCGGTCGCGCTCATTTTGGTTTGCTGGTCTATTTTTTATGCATGTGATTCAAATACCTTACAATAAAAAAGCCCGCAATTGAATTGCAGGCTTTTTAAACTTAGGTAACAGGAATTAAGTACCCTGTACCAGACGACGCGCGCTGATAATTCCCGGTTGCTGCTCAAGACGGGCCAGCAGCTTGGAAAGTTGTGCCAGACCTTTGACTTCAATCAGCAGCTTCATATTGGCAATACCATCCGCTTCCGAAATGGTATTCACCTGACGGATATTGATCTGATCCGAGAAAATCACTTGCGTGAGATCTTTGAGCAAACCGCGTCGATCATAAGCTTCCACCACAATCTGTACGCTCTGACCACGAGTCGGCTGCATTTCCCAATCGGCTTCTACCGCACGCTCAGGCTCTTGGGTGATCATGCGCACATAGTCCGGACAGGCCACCTTATGAATGCTCACTCCACGATTCAGAGTGATATAGCCAGCGATCGATTCACCATGCACCGGTTGGCAACATTGCGCGACATGCAGTTCCACGTTATCTAAACCGTCGATCAGAATCCCGTGCGCTGACAGTGTATGACTGGCACGCGGGTTCAAGGCAGGTTTCAGCACCAGCTCAGGCTCGTCCTGATCCAGATGCATGTGACGGTTCACCTGATTAATCAGGGCATGCAGGCTGATATCACCATTGACCAGATTCACCAGAATGTCATCACCGGTTTTGACATTGAAGTGGTTGCAATAATCACTCAGATCAATCGATTTCGGATGAATTGCCAGACGTGACAATTCTTTGTTCAGTACTTCACGGCCGACTTCCAGGTTCTTGCTACGATCCTGCTGACGGAACCAGTGACGCAGCTTGTCCCGCGCACGGGCAGTCTTGATATAACCTAATGAATTGACCAACCAGTCCCGATTCGGTTCCCGGTCTTTTTTGGTCAAAATCTCGACCTGCTCACCTGTTTTCAGGGTATAAGTGAGTGGCACATAGCGCTGATTCACCCGTGCGGCATAGCACTTGTTCCCGACCTCGGTATGCACATGATAAGCAAAGTCGAGTACGGTCGAATCACGTGGTAGCTCTTTGATATCGCCATCACGACTAAACACATAGATCTTTTCAAAGCCTTCAAAATCTTGAATATGCTCAAAATTCTCTATTTCATCTTCAGATTCTTTATGTGCACTGCTTTCATTACGTTCTTGATAATGCTCAAGTACCGCACGTAAGGAATGCAGACGATGGTTAAAGGAGCGATCTGTGGTTTTCGCGCCTTCTTTATAATTAAAGTGTGAACACACCCCAAGTTCAGCTTCGTCATGCATTGCATGAGTACGAATCTGCACTTCAAGTGACTTATTCTCGGCAATCACCGCAGTATGTAAAGAACGATAACCATTGGCTTTCGGATTGGTAATATAGTCATCAAACTGATGCGGAATGTGGCGCCAGATCTGATGCACAATACCTAAAGTGTGGTAACACTCCGGTACACTTTTCACCAGTACCCGTAGCGCACGAATATCATAGAGCTGGTCAAAGCTCAGGTTCTTGCTTTTCATTTTTCGATAAATCGAATAAATGTGTTTCACCCGGCCATTAATTTCAGCTTCGATACCATGTTCGGCCAATTCATTGCGTAATTTATCAATCACAAACTGAATATACTGTTCACGCTCCAGACGCTTTTCATTCAGTAAGGAAGCAATTTCTTTATAACGTTCCGGCGCAAGATAACGGAACGCCAGATCTTCCAGCTCCCATTTCAGCTGGGCAATGCCCAAGCGGTGTGCCAGTGGCGAGTAAATGGTCAGAATTTCTCGGGCCACCCGTTCCTGACGCTCACGCGAGGAATTGGCCAGTTCACGCAAGGCATAGGTACGTTCGGCCAGCTTGACCAGAACAACCCGTACATCTTCGGTGACCGAGATCAGCATTTTGTAAATGCCAGACAGATGTTCACGCTGGTTATTATTGAAATGATCTTCCAGGCGTTTATTTTTTTCGATCAGCTCAGACAGCTTACCCATGGCAAGCGTACCTTTGACCAGGCTATGCACCTGTTCGCCGAACTGTTCCAATACTTCACTGAGTGGCATGACGCCTTCACGAACAGCACGATACAGCATGGCTGCGGACAAAGTATCTTCATCGACATGCAGATGCGCCAGAATATCCGCCATCTCAATACCGGTATAAAAGGTATTGGAGCGGTGCTGAACCGTACTTTGCAGCTCTCTTTCTAATGTTAAGTGGGCGACTTCTTCGAGCTGCGTTAAAGGTGCGCCATCTAATATGCCACGAACCCGATCCAACCATTCAGTCAGATCCTGGTGTGCTTGTTCGGCATGTTCTACAGTCGTCTCCTGTGACAACTCATTGAGTCGTCCAGGGAGTTGCTCACGTACTGTGACCATACCCGTCTCCTACTTTTAAAAACATCATTTCTTTAATCGTTTATTTGATTTTCTTTTTCGAACAATGCGATTGATTCAACATGTCCAGTATGTGTAAACATATCCATCACGCCCGCTTGGGTGAGACGATAGCCCTGTTGTACCAAGAGTCCTGCATCTCTGGCGAGTGTCGCAGGATTACATGACACATAAACGATTCTTTTAGCTCCAAACTGAGGGATATAATGCATCACTTCTTCTGCCCCGGCACGTGGCGGGTCGATTAATAATGCATCAAAACCTTGATTTGCCCAAGTGTGGTGCGAGAAATCTTTGGTTAAATCTTGTGAATAGAACGATATTTGTGCAATACCATTGTTTTTGGCATTTTCCGCACCACGTCGAACCATTTCATCACTTCCCTCGACCGCAATCACCTGACCCGACGCACCAACACAGCGCGCCAGCGGCAAAGAAAAGTTTCCTAATCCACAAAACAGATCCAGAACCCGTTCACCCTGTTGTAGCTGAAGCAAATCACATGCCAATCGTACCATTTGCGGATTGATGCTTGAATTTACCTGAGTAAAGTCCAGAGGATTAAAGCCGAATTTCACATCAAAGTCATCAAGACCATAGTGTAAGCGTGCAGATGCTTCTGGATCATCTATCCGCGAGAGCGTTTCTTTGCCGGCAGGCTGCAGATACAGTTGCCAGCCTTTCTGTAACGTAAATTCGCGCAATTGGTTGACATCATCGGCAGATAATTTTGCAGTTTCACGCACTAGCAGCGCAATGTCCTGATCCCCCATGGCCAATTCTATATGACCGATGTCAGCCTTACCATTGAGACCTTGCAGCAATTGTTTAAGACCTGTAACCGAGCCAAACTCGCGATCCAAGATCATACAGCGATCAATCGACGTGAGTTTGTTGGACTGATTTTCACGAAAGCCCACCACCAGCTGATCCTTGGAAGGCAGATAACGCACCCCGATTCGCGCTTTACGGCGATAATCTTCACGTTGTGAACGTAAAGGCGGTAGCCATTGATCGGGCTGGATTCCAGCAAAATGCTGAAGATGCGATTTCAGCACATTCTGTTTCAGTTCAATCTGCGCATCCGCAGCGATATGCTGCATATTACAGCCACCGCAAATCCCAAAATGTGGACACACCGGCTTCACGCGAATCTCAGAAGCATCGCTCAACAATTCAAGACTGTCGGCTTCTTCTAGCTTCTTAACTTCGCGGGTAATGCGGGCACGCACGGTTTCACCCGGCAAGGCATAACGGATAAAGACTTTCTTGCCATGTTTATGCTGCGGATGATCCGGATGTGAACCATAATGAGCGATGCCACGTCCCTCATGCGATAGTGACTCAACCTGAAAAATGTACTCGGGTTGCTGGATAGGACGTGCTTGTGCTCGATGTTTCATGAAAACCTAGGGTGTGGAGATGGGAAAATCAAATTGGGTAAATTCAGTTCGTTGCGAAGTCTCACGCCAAACTGATAAAAAGTCCGCATGCTGCGGTTGAGTATGCAAATATTGAATCGTGCTTTGCAGCAGATGCTGATAATCCGGCAGTAACAGCTGGCCTTTTAACAGCAACCAGCGGATATACACCAGCCAGGTATTCAGGACATCACCTTCACAATAAGACGTCAGTTCGGTCCATTGCTGATTGCGGACATATTCCGGAACCCGATAGGCTCCGTCACCGCGCTTGCCTGGATAGCCCAGCAAATGTGCAACATCATCCAGCTTCTGGAAATGACGGGCATGAAACATGGCCATCACATCCATCAGGTCAACATGACGATGATGGTAACGATTCTGGTAGTTATTATAACGCTTTTGCGTATCAATTTCGCCCTGATCGAACAGACTCGGTGCAGAGAGCCCATGATACATGGCGCGGTATAAAATCACTGGTAAATCAAACTGTGAGCCGTTCCAACTCACTAGAGTCGGATGGCGCTTGTCAAAAATCGACAAGAATTTTTTCAAAATTTCTGCTTCAGAATGCTGTTCTCGGCTAAACGAAAACAGCTTGATGCCCTGCTCATCCATCCACAAACCGGAAATACAGACGATTTCATGCAGCGGCAAACGCTGAAAATCTGAGCCTGAATCCTGACGGCGTAATTTGGTCAAGGCCTGATCCAGATCTGCTTCGGGCAGGTCCAGACCAAACAGATGCGCGCCTGATTTGAGATCGGTTTGGGTTTCAATATCGAAAGTTAAAACAGGCAGGCGCATAAAACAGTGCTCAAATAATTATTCAGGATCTTGTACAGAGAATAACCCTGTAGACAAGTAACGGTCACCACGGTCACAGATAATACACACAATCACTGCATCCGGATGTTCTTCCGCCAGTTTAATCGAGGCCCACACTGCCCCACCAGAAGAGGTTCCGGCACTGATGCCTTCTTTCTGTGCCAGCTTACGCATGGTTTTTTCAGCTTCGATTTGTGGAATATCAATAATGCGATCGACTCGGCTGCGGTCGAAAATGGTTGGCAGATATTCTTCTGGCCAGCGACGGATTCCGGCAATGCTTGAACCATCAGATGGCTGTAAACCGACGATCTGAATATCAGGATTCATTTCTTTCAGGTATTTCGACACACCCATGATGGTGCCGGTGGTACCCATAGAACTGACAAAATGGGTAATTTTGCCACCGGTTTGCTGCCAGATTTCTGGACCCGTGGTCAGGTAATGCGCTTCGACATTGTCCGGATTTCCGAACTGATTCAGCACCAGACCCACACCATCACTCTGCATTTGAGCAGCAAGATCACGTGCACCTTCCATGCCCTGCTCTTTGGTTACTTCAATTAGCTCGGCACCATACGCACGCATCGCGTCCTTACGTTCCTGACTCATATTATTCGGCATGATCAGCTTCATTTTATAGCCACGCATTGCTGCGACCATCGCCAATGCAATCCCCGTATTTCCGCTCGTTGCCTCAATCAGGGTGTCACCCGGTTTGATCTGCCCACGCTTCTCGGCCTGCATGATCATATTATAGGCCGGACGGTCTTTGACCGAACCTGCTGGGTTATTGCCTTCGAGTTTCGCGAGTACTGTAGCTTGAGTGTGACTTGCCAGACGCTGTAAACGCACCAGCGGCGTTTTGCCTACATAATGGTCTAACAAAAATTCATCTGCTTGAAAATCAGGGATGGTATTACTCATTATTTGCACCTATATCGAGGTGCGGCTATTGTATGAAAAAATGCTTTTCCCTGCACCCATTTAGCAAGGCTTTTTCAGAAAACTCATTAAAACTCACACACTATCAAGCCATAAACTACATTTCCCGATAATTTAGCCAGGTGAAGCAGCTCGCTAATGAAGATGAAAATACTATTTCAGTCTGGCACTTTTACAGATTGAAATTTCGTGCGTCTTAGTCTTGCTGTACCTGAGCAAAATTAACTGAAATCTCTTGTATTTTTAACTGCTAATCCGAAGCTTTATAAAAATTATGCTTAAATTTTAACTGTCGATTTAAAGCATGCTAATATGCCAGGCATAAAGAAAATACTGCTTAAATCATGTCAACGATCAACAAAAAGCTGTTTAAACGCCTACACTTAAATCATGCCTATGGACAGCTGATTGCGCTGATTTTTGTGCCGATTACCATTTTGGCCTGTGTCGGTGCCATGCTGGTGTTGACTGAGACCTCGAATGCCGCACGTGCCCAGCAGAAGCAGATGGCCATTGCGATTCTCACCCGTTTTCAAGGCACCTCAGAATATGCACTGGATATCTTGAATCTGTATCCATGGCAATATGACCAGGCTCACAACGCCATGCAGAACATGCTGAATGAAAAGCATCTGGTTCGGGCAGCAGTTCTGGATGAAAATGGCAAGAACCGTTTGGGCATTGGTTTTCAGGAACAGGCGCCTTGGCCAGAATTTGAGAAAAGCGGCAATTTTGTTGGTCCGATTCTGCATCAAGATAATCATATCTATGCCATTAAAGTGAATGAAAACACTTTTTCTACCGGCTGGCTGGCGATCGAACTGGATAACCAGCCGCTAGCAATTGCCCGTTACCGAGTACTGATCGTACTGATTGCGACCGGATTACTGACCTTATTATTGTTATTACTTTGCTTGAATTTCTACTCACGGCGCTGGATCGCCCCAATGTATGAGATTCGCATGCAATTGCAACGCCTGAATGCCGATACCCTCGGCCAGCATATGGTGATTAACAGCACCGGCGAGCTGCGTTTATTGCAACGTGATATCGCCAATGTGGTGAAACGTTTGCATTTCAGCTTTCTGGAACTGCGTGAACATACCGAACAGACCGAAGACGATTTACGCCGCACCCTCGACACTTTAGAAGTCCAGAATATTACCTATCGTCAGGCACGCGACCAGGCGATCTCGGCCAACCAGGCCAAGTCGGTGTTTCTGGCCAATATTTCCCATGAATTGCGCACCCCGCTGAACAGTATTGATGGTTTTATTCATCTGTTGTTACGTCAGGGCAATCTCAGCAACGAGCAGAGCCTGTATTTGCAGACCATTCGTAAGTCTTCGGCGCATTTGCTGGCACTGATCAATGATGTTCTGGATTTTTCCAAAATTGATGCCGGCAAACTGGAACTGGAAACGGCACCTTTTGATCTGGAAGAAGCGATTTTTGATGTGATGGACATGTTGTCACCTCTGGCAGCACAAAAACATATTGATATGGCCTTCTATTATGCAGATGGTGTGCCAAAACACATTATTGGTGATGCGCTACGATTTAAACAGATTCTGACCAACCTGATTTCCAATGCGATCAAATTCACTCCGGATGGAGAAATCATTGTCCGGGCACGCATGGAACATGATGGAATGGATCAGTGTGTGCTGCATTTTAGTGTACAGGATAGCGGCATTGGCCTGAGTGGTACCGACCGTAAAAAGCTGTTTGAGTCCTTCTCGCAGGGTGATACCTCGGTGACCCGTCAGTTTGGCGGTACCGGTCTTGGTCTGGCAATTTCCAAACAGCTGGTCAGCCTGATGCATGGCCAGATTGGTTTTGAAGACAATCAGGAACGTGCTCCAACCGAAAAAGGCTCTACTTTCTGGTTTACTGCCCAGTTCCTGGTCGATGAAGATACCGTGATTGAGCATCCAGATTTTAGCGAATTGACCGTGGTGTCTTATCTTGCACATCCGGCAACTGCGAATGTGCTGCGGCATTATCTGGAAAATTATCAGGTTAAACATATTGAATGTGCATCAATTCTGGATCTGTTTAGCCGTCTGAATCATTTACAGAATAGCGAAAATACCTGGCTGATCGTCGATCATAGTGGTGACAGTGAAGTCTTGTTACGCGAAATCCGTTCACGTTATCAGGGTCATCTGGCTGTCTATGGTTATCAGATGCAACTGGATCCAAGCATGCTCAATGACCATCGTGCCCGTGCCCTGCATCAGCCACTCAGCCGCAGCGCGCTGATTCAGTTACTCGGCAATCAGCCGGTCTTCGACCAGGAACAGCATGAAGAATTTAATGGTCAAGGCCTGCATATTCTGGCCGTGGATGATCACTTACCCAACCTGATTGTTCTGGAAGCATTGCTGGGTGAACTCAATGTCACTACGACCAAAGCCCTCAGCGGGCAGGAAGCGATCGATATTATTCAGCGCCGTTATGAACAGGAACAGCCAGCATTTGATCTGGTCTTTATGGACATTCAGATGCCAGTCATGTCGGGGATCGATACCACCCGTGCTATTCGCTCGCTGGAATCGACCTTTGAAAATCATAGCCGCCTGCCGATTATTGCACTGACGGCGCATGCACTTTCTGATGAAAAACATAAACTGCTGCAAAACGGCATGGATGATTATGTCACCAAGCCGATCCAGATCGAGCAGATTATCCAAATTTTGACGCACTGGACCACCGAGCATTTTAAACGGATTCCGGTACTGGAACGTGCCAATGTGATTGATGCTCTGGATCCAAATATTCTGGACTGGCAGCAAAGCCTGCAACTGGCAGCCAATAAGGAAGATCTGGCGGTAGATCTGTTACGCATGCTGGTGGACAGCTTTGCGGATGAACTCGATGAAATGCAGCAACTGATTGAACTGGAAGATTTCCCACAACTGGAACATGTGCTGCATCGTTTATACGGCGCGACCCGCTATGTCGGTGCACCGACTTTACAGAAAGTCACCGGTGGCTTTGAACAGTTCGTTTCAACCCTGCGCAAAGAACGCCGTAAGGCCGATGAAAACTTTGTTCAGGACGTGCTGAAATATTTTGATGAACTCAAAGCCGTGGTTGAACAGGTTGAACAGGCTGCCCAGCAAATTTTGAAGCAACATTTGAATTAAACCTCTGAAGTGGCTCAGTCCATGACTTAAGAAGTGTGACTGAGCTGTCATGCAAGCCTAAAGGCTGCATGCTATGCTCAAGCCAGGAAAAGTAAGGAAGAATGCCATGTCACTCGTGCGCTTGGAAAAAAATAACGGCATTGCCACTGTTACACTGAATCGTCCGGATAAACGCAATGCCATGAGCTTTGCCCTGCTGCGCGAACTGGTCGCGACTGCACAGAAAATCAAAAAAGATAAAAGCATCCGTTGTGTGATTTTAACTGGCGAGGCCCAGGTCTTTAGTGCCGGTATTGATCTGGCAGATTTAAATAATCCTAAAAATCGTGCTTATGCCGCATGGGAACTGATTCGTCCTGGTCAAAGCTTATTTCAAAAAGCATTTCTGGTCTGGCAAGAATTACCAGTTCCGGTGATTGCCGCAATGGAGGGCTTCTGTTTTGGTGCCGGGATGCAGCTTGCTCTGGCCGCAGATATCCGCATTGCCCATCCTGACACCAAAATGTCGATTATGGAAACTCGTTGGGGACTGGTGCCAGACATGGGACTCAGCCGTTCACTGAAAGGCCTGATTGGGATTGATCTGGCCAAAGAACTGACCTTAACTGCCCGGATTTTTGATGGTGAATATGCCAAAGAAATCGGTCTGATCACCCATGTCGATCAACAACCTTTAGCTAGAGCACAAGCCTTGGCTGAAGAAATGCTGCAACGCTCTCCAGATGCGCTGATGGCCTCTAAATTTGTACTAGATGCCATGCAGCATCATCCAAATAAATCCCTGCGTATGGAAAAAATCTGGCAGCTGAAATTATTACTGGGTAAAAATAGTCAATTGGCTCGTAAAAAAGACAAAAACCCAGATATTCAGTTTGTGCCACGCCAGTACAAATAAACCAAGTCTGAATCCAGGAAAGGAATAAACCAAAGCATGCAGTTGAATCTTGATACTAAAATTGCCTTCTTAGGGATGGGGCTGATGGGCACTCGTATGGCCACACGTCTGCTTCAGGCAGGTTTTCAGGTAGCGGTCTGGAATCGCACACCAGCAGCCTGTGAGCCCTTGCTGGATCAGGGCGCGACTGCGCTGTCTTTAGACCAGATTGCCAATTATCCGGTCATTCTCAGCTGCTTGGCAGATGATCATGCAGTGCAATCTGTTTTTGCTCAGATCGAACCGTATTTGGTTGCAGAGCAAGTGATTGTAGATTTCTCCAGCCTTTCAGTACAGCAAACCCAAATACTTGCTGCACAAGCACAGGCTAAGAAAGTAACCTGGATTGACTCTCCGGTTTCAGGCGGTACAGTTGGAGCCGAACAAGGCAGTCTGGTGATTTTTGCGGGTGGTGATGCCACGACGATTGAAAATCTTAATCCGATCTATGCAGTACTTTCCCAGCGTGTCACCCGTATGGGGGATACGGGTACCGGTCAGGCGACCAAAATCTGTAATCAGCTGATTGTGGCTGCCAATAGCACCCTGATTGCAGAAGCGGTTGCCTTGGCTGGACTTGCCGGGGTGGATACCCGTTTACTGGCGCCTGCGCTGGCGGGTGGTTTTGCCGACTCCAAACCTTTTCAGATTCTGGCACCGCGTATGGCCACGCAAACTTTTGAACCGGTGCAATGGAAAGTACAGACCTTATCCAAGGATCTGAATAATGCCGTGCAACTGGCACAAAGCTTTGATCTGGATGTTCCAGTCGCGACTCAGGCATTATCACAGTTACAGGCCCATCAGGCTCAAGGCTTTGCCGAAGCAGATCTGGCTACTGTAATCCAGCAACTAAAACATTCATAACGCTTGATTGATGCAGCCCTGAATATTGAAGAGACATACATGATTAAACTTGCCGTCAACCTGTCGATGATTTTTACCGAAGTGCCGCTGATTGAACGCTTCGCGCTGGCTCGTGCACAGGGCTTTAATCATGTGGAAATCCAGTTTCCCTATGAACTTACGATTGGCCAGATTCAAAACCAGCTCAGCACGCATCAGCTAAACTTGTGCCTGATTAATGTGCCAGCAGGCGATTTGATGCAGGGCGGTCATGGTCTGGCCGGCATTCCAGGACAGGAAATTGAGTTTCGTCATGCTGTTGAGCAGGCCATCCAGTATGCCACGGCGTTGAATGTACCCCGGGTGAACATTCTGGCAGGAAAACAACCCCTTGACTGTGATCTTTTACCCTGCCTGAATACGCTGGCGAGTAACCTGAAAATGGCCTGTTCAATGCTGCTTGAACATCAAATTGAACCGGTCTTTGAAATGATCAATGGCACCGATATGCCACGTTTTTTGATTCAAAATGTTGCTCAAGCACAGGAAATGCTGGAAGCGGTACATCATCCGGCCTTAAAAATGCAGTACGACTGTTACCACATGGCAATGATGGGCGAAGATGTCTTAGAAACGTTGCAAGAAAATATTGCCTCGATTGGTCATATCCAATTTGCGGATTGTCCGGGACGGCATCAACCCAATACGGGTTCAATTCAATATCATGATATATTTCAGTGGTTAAAACATAGTCAATATCAAGGTTATGTCGCTGCCGAGTATAAACCTAGCGGACATTCCAACGATTCCTTTGACTGGAAAGCTGAGTTCTTTCCGGAGCATGACTGAGTGGACTGCGGCTTCATTTGAAATTCAGGACTAAAACCGCTATATTAGACCATGCATAATTGTTAGGAAATTACACTCCCCATGAATTTAGAACCATCGCCCAGCGCTTCTAATTCTCACGATCTTACTATGAATTCAAATTCTCAAGCTGTACAGGACTGCTTAAAAGTCGTACATGCTGCACTTGAAGATGTAAAAGCAAAAGAAATTGTTGAGCTTGATGTCAGCGGTATCAGTAATGTGGCTGATGCTATGGTCATTGCAAGCGGTACATCGACACGTCACATCAAATCATTGGCCAATAACGTTGCTGAAGAAGCACGTAAAGCTGGCTTCCGCCCTCTTGGTATTGAAGGCGAACGTGATGCTGAATGGATCCTCATCGACCTTGGTTATGTGGTGGTTCATTGTATGCTTCCAACAGCGCGTAAATTCTATGACCTAGAAAGCTTATGGCGCAATCCTACAGATACTGACTCTGTAGCGTAAAAACCGAATATTCAAAAAAGCGACCTGTGTAGGTCGCTTTTTTATTGCCTGTTCATCTAACTTTATAAGCATTAATACAACTCAATCTGTTCGCTATTTTTTAATTTCCATCTTGTCTTATGCACCGATTTGATTGGTATTTTAGGATCAATTCATCATCAACATAGACGTTCGATGATCACTCAATCATCCTTTTCCCAAGATATAAAATAAAAAATCCCCCTTTATTAATAGGGGGACTTAGGAGGATTCTAATGATTTAGATGATTAGTGACCCGTACCATTAATGGCTTTAGTCATATCTTCCACCACTTTCTTGGCATCACCAAAGATCATCATGGTCTTGTCATTATAGAACAAGTCATTGTCGAGACCCGCATAACCGGTTGCCATAGAACGCTTGATCACCATAATCGTACGTGCCTTATGGGCTTCCAGAATTGGCATACCATAAATTGGCGATGTTGGATCATCTTTCGCCGCAGGGTTCACAACGTCGTTCGCACCAATCACTAGCACCACATCTGTTGCCGGGAAGTCCGAGTTGATCTCATCCATTTCCAGGATGTCTTCATACGGTACGTCCGCTTCAGCAAGTAGTACGTTCATATGACCTGGCATACGACCTGCTACAGGATGAATCGCAAAACGAACCGTTACGCCCTGCTCTTTTAGCAAGTTAGCCAATTCTTTTACCGCATTTTGTGCACGGCCTTGCGCCATACCATAACCCGGTACAATCACCACGCTGTCTGCATTTGACATCAGGAAGCCTGCATCATCTGCCGAGCCAGAACGGTGATTACGTTGGACCTGTTCACCTGCTCCTGCTGTCGGCGCAGCTGCACCGCCCATCGCACCGCCAAACAAAACGTTGATGATTGAGCGGTTCATCGCTTTACACATGATGTAAGACAGAATAGCACCTGAAGAACCCACCAGTGAGCCTGCAACGATCAACATGTTGTTTTCTAAGGTAAAACCAATACCAGCTGCTGCCCAACCCGAGAATGAGTTGAGTAGCGATACCACCACTGGCATGTCACCGCCACCGACTGGTGCAATCCATACCCAGCCGAATGCCAGCGCAAGACCTGTCATTGCCCAGAACGAGGTCATATTACCCGTCAGGAAGAAGTGAATACCGAAACCTAACATTGCAATAAAGATGATAGCCTGAACCGGTTTCACCCATGCACCTGAAATGGTTTTCGCCCATTTCTTTGCAGCCAGTTTGCCGTAAGCAAAGACTGATGCTGTAAAGGTAATTGCACCCACGAAACAGCCCACAAACAGTTCAAATAAATGAACACGGCTCATTTCATGGAAATTGACACCATTGGCAGCCAATAGGTCTGGACCAAGTTCAATCAGTTTGTTGTTGTGAATAATGGCAGCGACAGCAATCAAGACCGCAGCCAGACCCACCAATGAGTGCATCAACGCTACAGTTTCAGGCATCTGGGTCATTGGAACTGTGCGTGCACGGGCAATACCCACGATTGCACCCAGCACCATTGCACCAATAATCATCCAGACCACTGGATTCTCAGCCACAAAGAAGGTAGTCACGACCGCAATGGCCATCGCGATCATCCCGTAACGGTTACCGGCAATCGCAGTTTTAGGACCTGATAAACCACGTAGCGTCAGGATAAAAAGAACGGCACCAATCAGGTAGAACCAATCCGCATATTCTCGAATCATTTCCATGGATTAACCCTCTTTTTTCTTTTGCTTAGGTTTAAACATTTCCAGCATACGAGCAGTCACGGCAAAGCCACCGAAAATATTAATACTCGCCAGGAATACTGCAATCGCGCCAAGTACGCTCACCACATTAATGGTCTGGAAATCTACGCTACCTTCAACGCCGATCACCGGCAGGCCAACGGTCTGAATCATCGCACCGACAATAATGATCGATGACAAAGCATTGGTCACCGCCATCAACGGCGTATGTAATGCTGGTGTTACCCCCCACACCACGTAGTAACCTACGAAAATGGCAAGGACAAAAATCGTAATTGTTTCAACCATGAGTCTTCTCCTTAACCACGTTTCAGCAGCACTTGGCCGCCATGAGTGACAAGTAGGGCTTTTTGAATTTCTTCTTCTTGATTCAGGACAAAATTCTTATCTGCATCAAATAATGTTTCCACGAAGTTAAATACGTTACGAGCGTATAAAGCAGAGGCTTCAGTTGATACAGTCGATGGAATATTTGGAATGCCGAGAATTTTGACACCGTTGTCGGTATGGACTGTTTCACCACATTTCGAACCTTCGACGTTGCCGCCAGACTCTACTGCCATGTCCAGAATCACTGAACCTGGTTTCATTTTCGCAACTGTTTCAGCACGGATTAAACGCGGTGCATCACGGCCCGGTAAAAGCGCTGTGGTAATCACGATGTCAGCATTTGATACCGCTTTATCAACAATTGCAGCCTGATCGCGGATGTATTCTTCACCCGGCATCCAGCCATAACCATTTTTGGCAGCATCAGCCGCTTTTTGCTGCTCTTCAGCAGACATCGGTACGTCTAACCATTTACCGCCCAGAGATTCCACTTGATCTTTAGCAGTTGGACGCAAGTCTGTGGCTTCAACGATGGCACCTAAACGTTTTGCTGTTGCAATCGCTTGCAGACCTGCTACGCCGACACCCATGATCACCACACGAGCCGGTTTAACCGTACCCGCAGCAGTCATCAGCATCGGGAACATGCGCTGGTACTCAGCCGCAGCCAAAAGCACCGACTTGTAACCTGCAAGGTTGGCTTGAGAAGACAAGACATCCATGTTCTGCGCACGAGACAAGGTTCGTGGCAAAAGTTCCAATGCAAATGCAGACACGTTTTGTGCCGCGAATTGGTCAAGCTCAGTATTACGGTAAGGATCAAACATTGCCACGATAGTGGTGTTCGGGTTGAGTTTTTGAATTTCATCACCTTTCGGTGCACGAACTTTTAAAATCAACTGACTGCCGGTATAGGCATCATCCGTAATTTTGGCACCAACTTGTTCATAGGCACTATCGATATAGGCAGCTTTAACCCCTGCACCACGTTCGATAATCACGCTATGTCCTGCGCTGATCAATTTCTTTACTGTCTCTGGCGTCGCAGCGACGCGATTTTCACCGACAACAGTTTCGGCTGGAATTCCGATCTGCATGAGCGTTCCTCAAGCTAATTTTTCTTAAGTAAACATCGTGTAAACGATGCTTCCCCTCAGGATGTGTTCTTGTTGAATTTTTGGATTCTAATCAAACTGTTTGAAATTACCACCTACTATTTATTTAATAAATACCTATATTTTGAACTGATGATTCATAAAAATGATGCTGCAATAGCACATTTATTTAATTCTCTAGCTATTCATATTCGATGATTTTATAAACGATATTCATTCCACTGAATGAAATATCCAGATTTTGCTGGCGTAAATAAGCGCGAATTTCTGATTTATTTTGTTACATTGATGATTCTGACAATGATTGCTGTATTTCTTGATTCAGAAGCAGACTTTCAATTTCTCTAGTCCCTATAGATAGCGGCACTTTAGCTGCGTCGTTTTTTTAGTTTTGACTTTTTTGACAGATTTAGTACTCAAGCAAGAGCACTGTTTTTAGATGTTAAAATCTTATTTTATGAAATGATAGAATTTGTTTTGAGCAGATCTTCATCAGACAAAATTGATAGATCTGACAAAAAATAATCGCCAAAATTTTATAAGACTCAGGTCTCAAACAGTCAGATAAAGGGTAGAAAAAAAGCTGGAGGACTATTTATTATATTAATGTACTGAACTTGATTCAAAATGGAGAATCCTATTTTCGCACCAAATTTGCGCAACAAAATAGAGTAAATATTCCGCTTTTTTAGCCTGAATGCTCCTTTTTTATTGTTTCTACCTCGAGCTGCGCTTTAATGAAGCAACCCCATCATCAAAAGATGAAAAGTTCTGCAAACATTCACTCATATTTTCTATTTAAAATTGCACTTCTTTCTTTAAGCTGCCTGAGTTCTGACAATTTTCAATTCTGGCAATATTTCTCTACTTTTAAAGCGGGAACTTCTGGCCTATAGTGCCCTCAATTTAAACATTATTCTCACTTCTCATTTAAATTCTTCCGGTCTGAATACAAGGTTAGCCCTATGCACACGCCTCTCGATATTAGTCAAAATAAGCCGTTATTATGGCTGATGGCGATTGCATGCGGTTTATGTGCTGGTGCGAACTATTATTGCCAACCACTGATTTCATCGATTCAGCAGTATTATCAGGTACCTGAATCACAAGTGGCACTTACTGTCACTTTTGCTCAAATCTCTTATGCCCTGGGCCTGCTGTTTATTGTGCCTTTAGGGGACATGCTGAATAAAACCAAACTGATCCCTTTCCTCATGTTGGGTGCAGCAGCAGGTTTATTTATTTGTGCCAGTGCGGTAAATCTGCCAATGCTCTGGGTCGGCACTATCATTGCCGGACTGTTTTCCGTAGCTGCACAGATTCTGATTCCCTTGGCCACCATGGCGGTCAAACCGGAAAAAACCGGAGAAGTGGTGGGCTTCCTGATGAGCGGATTACTGGTTGGCATTCTGCTCTCGACCAGTATTGCTGGATTACTTTCCGACCTGTTTCACTGGAAAATGATTTATATCGTCAGTGGCATAAGTATGCTGGCCTTAAGTTTTTATTTGAGAGGAAAACTACCGAGCCTGCCACGTCTGAGAATCAGCTATACAGCGATTTTTAAATCTATGGGGATATTACTCAAGCAGGAACCACGTCTGGTATTGCGTTCACTTACTGGCGCCTGTGCTTTTGCTGCCATGAGTATGTTGTTCTCCACCATCGCTCTGCTGTTGACACAGGAACCTTTTCAGCTTTCTGATGTCATGGTGGGACTGGTCACGCTGGTCGGTGTATTTGGCGCACTTTCTACGCAGTTCATTGGTAAATGGGCCGATCGTGGCCATATCAAAACACTGAGCTGGATCGGCTGTTCTATCCTGATGGGAAGCTGGCTGTTTTTATATTTTGGTGCAGTGTCTTTGCTGAGTTATATTTTGGGTTATGGGCTGATAAATCTTGGGCTCGCGATTACGCACAGCTGTAACCAGAACGTAATTTTCCGCCTGCGCCCGGATGCCAAATCACGGGTCAATTCACTCTATATGACCTTGTATTTTATTGGTGGTGCATGTGGTTCAGCCTTAGGGGTTTATGCCTGGCATCACGGTGGCTGGAGCATGACCTGTCTGGCAGGACTCGGGCTAGCTCTGTGTGCCACTCTATTCGCCCTGCTGGATCAATGGTATCAGGCCAGAACAACTGCATAAGTATTTTTAACTCTATTTAGCTGACTTGCGCCGCCGGATAATAAGGCTTATTCAGATCAAGAGTTTGTGAGTTTTCCAATAAAATACAGATAAAAACCGGTAATAAAGCTGCCAGAATCCGGCAGCTCTCCTCTAATGATTTATAATTCAGCGAGCTGTGATACATGGCGCCACCCTGCATTATCTGATGGTGCAAGGTAGATAAACGCTGAAATATTCCAGCTAGAATTTCAACAGAATTTCGTTCTTTTAAAGCATTCTCTATATTCTGTTTCTGTGCTTCCAGATCAGCTTGACAGCTTTCCAGACTAATTTTCTGATGGCGATAATCCCAAAAGCTTTGTTCCACATAGGGATTGGCCAAGAGTGAGCAGATCGGCTGGTTGTATTTTTCCCAGAGAATATGATTAATTTTCTGATCCAGATCCTTTTGGCAAAGCATTTCCAGAAACTGCTGTAGCTTGCTCTGATCTTGAACCAGATCACTCTCATCTGCATAAATCGCCTGAAAGCTGATCCACAGGCTGATAAACTTAAAATCCAGATCCTGACCCAGGTCTAGCGATTTTTTAAACCAGCCTAAGCCCCGATGAATTCTTAAATTAAAATGTGCCGAATTTTGTGCTTTATGGCTTTTATAAATTTCCTCCAATAACAACATGATTATTCTCCTTATTTCTAGCGTTTTTATCTTCATCTTTCTCCTATCAAAATATACCATTCCAACCTGACTGGGAATTCCAATTTTATTTCTTGTTTCATTCCTTGGATTTACCGGGCTAGCTCAAGTTCGCCGGGTGGTTTTTCTGATTTTATGCTAGTATTACGCCCTCTTTTTGCGACGTCAGCCGATCCGGTTTAAGCCAAAAACCAATCGCTGAGTGATCGCATGAATTGCTTCTTCTTTCTTCCATTTCGTTAAGGCGTAATTTTGAATGACTGATCTGACTACCATTGAAAATAAACTTCAACCACGAATCAGTGTTGCGCCGATGATGGATTGGACCACCAAAGACTATCGCTTCTTTGCGCGTCTGTTTAACCCGAATGTGATTATGTACACCGAAATGGTCACCACAGGTGCAATCATTTATGGTGATGCCAAACGTCATTTGGACTTTAATACGGAAGAACAGCCAATCGTGTTGCAACTCGGCGGCTCGAATCCAAAAGATCTCGCCACTTGTACCAAGATGGCGCAGGACTGGGGCTATAACGAAGTCAATTTAAATGTAGGTTGCCCAAGTGACCGGGTACAGAATAATAAAATTGGTGCCTGTCTGATGGCGGAGCCTGATCTAGTCGCAGAATGTATTGCTGAAATGCGTCATGCGGTGGATATTCCAGTGACCGTAAAACACCGGATCGGAATTGATGATATGCACTCTTATGAAGAGATGCTGCATTTTGTCGACACCGTGGCTAAAACCGGCTGCAATAACTTTATCGTGCATGCGCGGATTGCCTTATTAAAAGGTCTATCACCTAAAGAAAACCGCGATGTGCCACCTCTACGTTATGAAGATGTCTACCGTTTAAAACAGGATCGTCCTGATCTGCTCATCGAGATCAACGGCGGGATTAAAACCTATGCCGAAACCTTGGAACACCTCAAACATGTGGATGGCGTGATGATTGGCCGCGAAGCCTATCATAATCCTTATTTACTGGCTGAACTGGGCCAACTGTGGAATCTGGATGCACCAGACCGTTTTGACATTATGCAACAGATGCTACCTTATATTGCTCATCGCATGGCCGAAGGTGCACCTTTATCCATTATTACCCGTCATATTTTGGGACTATTCCAAAACTTACCGGGTGCACGCAAATGGCGTCAGGCTTTAAGCGGTGGTAATGCCAAAACTTTGAAAGATGTAGAAACTGCACTCTTTAATATTCAGGAAGCCATGCAGCGTACCGAAGATTATGTTCGAGAACATCAACAAGTTGAATCCTAAACACAAAAAGCACCGATCATCGGTGCTTTTTTATGGCGATTGCGCATGAGTTATTGTGTATACGCCGTGATATTGCCGACCGGAATCGGCTCTTCCTGATAAGAAACGTCTTGTAATGCAGGTTCAGCTACTGGTGTGATCAGAGAGCCGGAGATAGTCTGGTTCGGTTCATCTACAGGTTCCAGATCATCCAAGGCTGAGGCCAGTTGCTGTAATTCCTGATCCAGTTGCTGACGATATTTTTCAATTTCAATTTCATCAATAAAAGCAAAAGCATCATCTTCAATCGACCAACTATACCCCCATCCACCTTAAAGACTTTTACATGAATGGGATATTCCTCACCCTGATAATTCAGATGAGAAATGGCCTGAAACTCATTCCCCTGACGCTGGACAATTTTGACTTTTTTCACGGTAAAACGATAGTGTTGATAATCTCGATTGGAATTAAATTCATGTTGCATCTGCGTTTGAATATTTCTGGCCAGTTCATCCATCGAGACAAAATAACTGCATCCAGCCAGACAGGCAACCATCCATAACATCATGATTTTTTTCATAGCGCCCCCTCTTTTTTCTTTCCACTTCCTGCTTATAGCTGATATATGCAGTATTTTTATCTTTGCTTATTCTGTGATCCATTTTATGCTTTTTTGCAAAAACAATAAACAAACAGCGCTTCGATTAAGATTAAATATTTATGGTTTCTATAGTTTTTTTGAATTAATGATAAAAAATTAGCCATAAAAAAACCCTGATGAATTCAGGGTTTTTCGATACAGATCGTTTTAAAAATCATCATCACTGGATGGATCACGATGCAGGGCATCATGAATAGCTTCGATCAACTGCTGGGCAATCTCCTGCTTGGAGGCTTTTTCCAGATCACGTTTGTCTAGCTGATAATGCTCGGCAAAGAATACTGTCATGGCATTTTCATCCGAAGCAAATCCGATATCTGCACGTGATACATCATTGCAGGCAATCATATCCAGCTTTTTCGCGACCAGCTTTCCGGCAGCATATTCTTCAATATTGCGGGTTTCTGCAGCAAAGCCAACCATAAATGGACGTTTTTCCTGCTGGGCAATGGTGGCGACAATATCCGGATTTTTCACTAAAGCGACATTCAGTTCATCACCGGCTTTCTTGATTTTATGCTCGGCTACTTCTGCCACACGATAATCGGCTACTGCAGCTGTCGCAATAAAGATATCGCAACCATTTTCCAGCATTTGCATACTTTCATTCAGCATTTGCACAGCAGAAGAAACATTCTTACGTTTCACGCCATTTGGGGTGTCCAGACTGACCGGCCCTGCGATCAAGGTGACATTTGCCCCTGCTGCATAACAGGCTGCAGCCAGTGCAAAGCCCATTTTCCCGGTACTGTGATTGGAAATATAACGCACCGGATCAATCGCTTCGCGAGTCGGGCCTGCGGTAATCGTGACTTGTTTACCCGCAAGCAGGCCAAATTTTTCCGCAATCGCACGTTGAGCTTTATGAAAATATTCAGTTACCTGATGCGCTAAATCTTCCGGCTCAGGCATCCGGCCCAAACCTACATCCCCACAAGCCTGTGAACCCGCGTCCGGCATGATCACATGCACACCGTCTTCGATCAGTGTCGCAAGATTACGCTGCGTTGCTTTGGCTGCCCACATTTGCTGGTTCATGGCAGGTGCTACCCAGACGGGTGCTTTTGTTGCCAGATATAAAGTACTTAAGAGATCATCAGCCAGACCTGCGGCAAACTTTGCCAAGGTGTCACAGCTGGCCGGTGCTACCAGCAACAGATCTGCCCAACGTGCCAGCTCGATGTGGCCCATGCCGGCTTCTGCTTCAGTATCCAGCAATTCGGTATGTACAGGATTGCCCGATAAGGCTTGAAAGGTTAAAGGTGTAATAAAAGCCTGTGCACCGTGAGTCATGACGACCCGCACATCAAATCCGGCATCTTTCAGACGACGAACCAGAATTGCACTTTTATAGGCAGCAATACCGCCAGTAACGGCCAAAATGATATTTTTATGAGGAATTACACTTAGATCAAAGCTCACGAACAGATTACCTTGCTGTTGCAGTGGGGCTCACAATAGCATTAAATAATCGCATCCCCAAGAGATCAGCTTGCGGGAAAACTGATAATTCATAATAAATAAGTCTAATAACTATGCAATTTTCTATTAAAAACTGGCCGGAACAAGAACGGCCGCGAGAACGCTTAATTCAATATGGCGCAGAAAGTCTGTCCGATGCCGAGCTACTGGCTATTTTTCTACGCTCCGGTTCCCAGCAACATTCGGCAGTTGATCTGGCGCGTTTGCTGATTCAGCATTTTGGTCATTTGACTGCGTTGCTCGATGCACCTTTACAGGAAGTCAGCCAGTTTCATGGCATGGGCATCAGTAAATATACTCAATTGATGGCCGTCAAGGAACTCGGACGGCGTTACATAGCCGAGCACCTGAAACAGGATGCACTGGAACTTACCAATTCCAAGCGGCTGAGAGATTACTTACGTTTTGAACTGCTCGGTGAAACTCAGGAAGTGTTTGCCGTGCTGTGTCTGGATGCCAGTTTAAGAAAAATTGCCTTTAAAAAACTGTTTTATGGCTCCATCAATGCATGTGATATTTCCATTAATCAATTGCTACGTTATGCGATTAGCCAACAGGCGACCTCAATTGTCATTGCACATAATCATCCGCTGGGCCGGCCCTCTCCCTCCAAGGCTGACCTAGTGTTAACCCGTCAGATTCAACAGGCCTGCCAGCTAGTGGATATCCATCTGATTGACCATTGCATCATCGCCTTGGAAGGCAGCTTTTCCTTTGCTGAGCAGCAACTCATCAAACCGGAAATGCAGTATTGAATAGCACTTGACAAAGCAGGCACAACTCCACAAGATCATGAAAAAAATTGTGATGATTCCAATAAATGATCGTACGTGACCAGCCGACTGTTTTTAAACTGCTGTTTTCCTGGCGGGGGACGATTTTACCTAAAGTTTTGCCACCTTTAGGCGTAGTGATGCTGATGTCAGCCATCATCGGTGGCTTGTCACATATTGGCTATTTTCATTTTCCAGAATTACCCCTGGTCGGATTTACCCTGATTGGAGTGGTACTGTCTATTTTTCTTGGTTTTAAAAATACCGCCTGTTATGACCGCTGGTGGGAAGCGCGCAAACTTTGGGGAATTCTAATTGCCAATTCACGTCATTTTGACCGTGATTGCCGGATGCTGTCTCAAGGTCGCCGTGAGCGTGTGATTCAGCATGTGATTGTCTTTGCCAATGTACTCCGCGATCGCCTACGCCATCAAACAGCCAATCCGACTGAACTGGTTGAAACCAGCGGCATGAGCCAGCAGGCGGTGACCCAACTCTATCAGCAGGCCAATGCGCCGCAATATACCTTAAGCCTGATTCAATGGGAGTTAATGCAGGCGCTTAAAGAAGGTGAAATCTCCGATATCATCTATATGCAGATGAATAATCATGTGGCGGAACTAAGTATTGTCCAGACTGGTTGTGACCGGATTGCGACGACGCCTTTGCCTTTTGCCTATTCGGTCTTGCTCAATCGTACCGTCTATTTTTTCTGTTTTATTTTACCTTTTAGTTTAGGTTCAACGCTTGGTCTGTTTACGCCTTTACTGGTTGGAATTTTGGCTTATACCTTTTTAGGATTAGATGCTCTAAGTTCGGAAATTGAAGAGCCTTTTGGTACTCAGAGTAATGACTTGCCGCTGGACTCGATGGTACGTACGATTGAAATTGAACTGTTAGGGACTTTAGGTAAACCGACGCCACCACCGATTCAGGCTCAAGATCATAATTTGCTTTAATTTATAATTCTCTCCTCGCCCTTTGTTATTAGTAGCGAAGGGAAAATCTTCTCTCAAATGAAAAAGATCGAGGTAAAGGAATGACTAAACAAAACTCTCCCAAATCCCGACCTGCCCCGGTTTAAGACTCGGGACATTACCGAGTTTAATCCAGGGCATATGATCGCCATGAAAATCACTGCCAATCGAAACTTTAAGATCATGTTCAGCAATCATTCGATCCACCATCTGCCGGGTGGAACTTGGTTCAATCGCCGGTGGCAGCTCGACGGCATCTCCACCGAACTTGGCAAAGATCTCGATCAGGTAGCGAATATTGGTCGCAGATAAATCATATTTGGTCGGATGTGCCAGTATCGCAAAACCACCACTTTCATGAATCACCTGAATCGTGTCTTCAAGACTCAAGCCATCAAATTTGACATAAGCTTTCTTGCCTTCCTTGATGTATTTATCAAAAGCCTGTTGCGGACGCGTCACAATCCCCTTTTCTACCAGCGTTTTGGCAATATGGGTCCGTGTCACCCGATCAGGGATATGGTCGACTTTGACCAGTACATCAGCATAAATATCTTCACCAATTAAAGGAACCAGCAGATCACAAATCTGTTTAGAACGTTCAGCCCGGATTTTCTTTTGCTGATTGAGGGCTTTTTGTAAAGGCTCAGGATTTTGCATATTTAGCGCGACGATATGCACGCCATAGTTTTTCTTGGTGGCAGGACGTGACCATTGGCTGGATATTTCCACCCCGGAAATGATCTTAATCTCATGATTTTTGGCAGCTTCTTCCGCCAATACCAAACCGTCCATGGTGTCATGATCCGTCAGGGCCAAAGTATGGACAAGTTTTTCCACAGCCGCTTCGACCAATTGCTGAGGACTGAAAGTTCCATCAGAAATATTACTATGTGTATGTAAATCTACGCCGTGCATCTCTATACTATGACATTTATTTGATCAGATTTAGATACTCTAACATGAAAGCACTTTTAGACTTTGTGCCACTCATTATTTTCTTTTATTTATATAAAACTGTAGATCCAAAAGACACTGACCATCAATTGCTGCAATTGATCGGTTCTGCGGGGGGTGTCGACAATAATAATATTCTTGTTGCAACCACAGGTCTGATTATTTCCATGTTGGTCGTCTATGGTGCGTTATTTGTCATACAAAAATTCCGTCTGGACAAGCAGCAATGGATTGTCTTGTTTATGACGGTAATTTTTGGTGGCATCACTCTGATCCTCAGCGATGATTTCTATATTCGTCTGAAAGCCGTGTTATTGAATCTGGTCTTTGCAGGTGTATTCTTCCTGTCCCCTTGGTTTAGCAAGGATAAAAAGCCTCTGATCCAGCGGTTATTTGGTCCAGTATTCAATCTAAGTGAAAAAGGCTGGTTCAAGCTGAACTATGCTTGGGTTGCCATGTTCGTACTGATGTCATTTCTGCATACCTTTTTCGCCTATTTGTGGATGGATGGAAAATATTGGGGCGAATTTACCGCATTCGGTGACATGATCGTGATGTTTTCCTTTATCATTATTCAGTTTATTGTATTGCGCAAATACTTTAAGACCGCTGAATAAGTCCAACTACAAACGATTGAGAGTCATCATGCCATTATTCGTCGTTAGCTGTACCGATCGGGAAGGTACAGTTGAAAAACGCCTCGCGATTCGTCCACAACATCTTGCACGTCTGGAACAGTTAAATGCTGAAGGCCGCCTGATTGTTGCAGGTGCCATGCCTAAAGATCCGGCCAATCCACAGGCCGGTTTTTATGGCAGTACCATTATTGTCGATTTTGACAGTCGTGAAGCGCTGGACACATGGCTACAGGATGAACCTTTCTTAAAAGAAGGTGTGTACGAACACATCGATGTCAAACCATTCAATAAAGCATTCCCTCAAGGATAAGGTTCATGCGTGTTGTTACTGCCAGTATCATTGGCCTATGTTTTATGATTTCTCCAGTATGGGCAGTCGAAGTTGCGCCTGCTCCTGTGATTCAGGAAAATCAGACAGCACAACCTCAAGGGACAGCGGCGACTGCCCAAACCCAGTCTACGCCGAAACCTGCCATTATTCCTGCCGTAGCGACTTCTGCCCAGCCAGTGCCACCTGCCGAGAATAAACCTTTAACTGCAGAAGAAATCGCCAAGCTGAAAGCCCAGCAAGAGGCCAAGGTCAAAGCCTTGGTCAAAGATCAGGCCACCCGTTTGCAGCAACTGGAAAAAGCCAATCTGGAAGCACTATCGCAAAATCAGGAATTGCAGCTCAAGAATGACAACCTGGGCGTTCAGGTACAGGTGCTGCAAAGTGAACGCAGTGCGCAGATGTTCCTCTACGGCGCTGCAACCCTGGCTGTCGGTGTATTGCTCGGCTTCCTAATTGCGAGCTATGTTTATACCAAACGTCGTCGTCAATGGTAAGCTATAGCCCTTCCCGATATCTTTAAGGTTGTACCCGTTTTGTCGCACGCAATTCAAACTGCCGATCTGGATTGGCAATTGGTGGATGGCATTGATGTGCCTGTGTCCAAGCAATTTGGTGATGTGTATTTTTCCAAAGACAATGGCTTGCTGGAAACCCGGCATGTCTTTTTAAATGGCAATGATCTCACGACGCGTCTGGCAGATTTAAAACCTTTTGAATATTTCTGTGTCGGTGAAACGGGTTTTGGTACTGGTTTAAATATTCTGGCGCTGTGGCAGCTCTGGCAACAGGTGCGTCCGGATAATCACAGTCATCTGCATGCGATTTCAGTTGAAAAATTTCCTCTTTCCAAAGTTGATCTGATTCGGGCCTTAAATGCCTGGCCAGAACTCAAGCCTTTAGCTGATCAACTCATCTCTCAATATCCGATGCCAATTGCCGGCTGTCATCGTCTCAGTTTTCCTAAAGAACGATTCAGTCTGGATCTATGGCTGGGTGATGCACATGATGTTTTCCCGGTGATTGAAAAAACTGCGCCGGTGAACGCTTGGTTTCTGGATGGTTTTGCGCCTTCCTGCAATCCGGACATGTGGGAAGAAAATGTTTTAAATAATATTGTACGTTTATCCGAGATTGGGACAACTTTCGCCTCTTTCAGTGTTGCTGGCGTTTTAAAACGTGGCTTAAAAAATCATGGGATTTCAATTTCCCGTCCACGTGGTTTTAAGCATAAGCGTGAAATGCTGAAAGCGATCTGGAATCCGGCTGAAGAGACTGAAAGTTCATTAATACAAGAAATCACTCAAAAAAAAACTGAGCGAGATACAGAGACCAATATCAGACCTAGCCAAATCGCTGTGATTGGCGCTGGAATCGCCGGTTTAAGTACAGCCTGGGCATTCGCTCAACGTGGTCATCAAGTCACGATTTACGACCAGTCAGCGCCACTCTCAGGAGGTTCTGGCAATCCACTGGCTTTGCTCAATCCCAAACTCTGTCCGGTTGAGCAAAGTGCTGAACATCTGATGACATTGGCCTGGCAACATGCCTTAAATCATTACCAAAAATTTAAAGCTTTCCGCCCGATTCAGGTCAATCAGCTTGCCTTAAAAAATCCTGAACAGCTTTTAGGATTGGCAGATGAATATCCTGAAGAAATTCTTGCTGTACAAGATACAGAGTCGCAAGAGCTTCAAACTGCATTTCCAAGTTTAAAATTACTAGAAGCTGGCGCGGTTTCTCCTCATCAATTGCGTGATGAAATTCTACAGAATGTAAATATCCGATATAAACAGGCCAAAATTAGCCATATTGAAGCGGCTACAAAACCTCAGCTATTTTCAGATGAACAGGATCTAGGTGAATTTGATCATGTCATTGTCTGTACTGCGCGAGAAACAGCACAATTCTTTGCAGATTATCCAGCTCTGAAACCGATTCGCGGACAGGTCAGCTGGATGAATAATCAAGCCCAGCCTTTAAGTCAAAATATTGCCTATAGTTACGGCGGTTATTGTATGCAACTGGATGCTGAACATCTGATCTTGGGCGCTTCTTTCTATCCAGGTCGAGATGATATCGAAGTGTTAGCAGAAGACCATGTACACAACTACGAATTGATCCACAGTGTATTCCCAGAATATGCACAGTCATTAGCTTCTACCGATACCTGGCAAGGCCGTGCATCGGTACGCGCGCAAAGTCAGGATTATTTCCCTTTGCTCGGTAAAATGAAAGCGGATGAGGAAATTTACAGCTTTGCCGGTCTCGGTTCTAAAGGCTTTCTGTTTGCGCCGCTCTGCAGTGAAATTCTGGCAGCCCAGATTCTCGGTGAAGCCTGTCCGGTGCCATCCAGTTTAGTAAAAAAACTCAGTGTGACTCGTTTTCAAAAGAAAGTGAAAATGAAGAAACCGTATTTTAAACTACAAATTTAATTACTATTTTGAATGAATCCCCCTAAATCCCCCTTTAAAAAAGGGGGGACTTTTCTCTACTTTTATGAATAAATAGAATAGATGTAGCTCCTCCCTTTAGAAAAGGGAGGTTGGGAGGCATTAAATCTCACCCATTAAAAAAGCGCCTTGCGGCGCTTTTTTTGACAGAATGCTTATACACCCTGTTCAAGCGGTAAGCCTGCATCACGGGCAGCACGAGTACCACCCATCAGAATGACATATTCACGTGAGCTGTCAAAACCCTCTAGTTTTTCCGCAGCACGTGGAGCTTTACTGCCCCCACCACACAAGATGTAAATGGGTTGATCCGCTGACACCTGAGTTAGGCTTTCTGCTGAAAGATCGTTAATGGGCTGATTCACCGCCCCTTTCACGTGTGCTTCAGCAAAAGCACTTGAATCGCGTACATCCCAGATAATTGCATTTTCTGGGAACTCAAATGTTGTAATTTCTTGTTTACGGATCATTGCGCACTCCTTTGATGTAAACAACACTTGGCAAATGAAGAAAACATCCCTAGCATCTCAGATATTCTTTCCCTTTGTAAAGGTCTAAACTATGCCTTCTTTCGATATTGTTTCTGAATTAGAAATTTTTGAAGTAAATCATGCAGTTCAAAACACCCAAAAAGAAATCGCGACCCGCTTTGATTTCCGTGGTCAGGACGTTTCTATTGAACTGAATGAAAAAAACAAGGAAATCAAAATCTCGACTGAAAGTGATTTCCAGTGTGAACAAGTCTATAGCATGCTGGAAAGTCATTTCTTTAAACGCAAAGTCGATATTCAGGCGCTTGACCCACAAAAAATGACAGCTTCTGGCAAAAATGTGATTCAGGTGATCAAGCTTAAAGATGGTCTTGACTCAGATACCGCAAAAAAAATTAATAAAGCCATTAAAGAAAGTGGGATTAAGGCGCAATCTTCTATTCAGGGCGACAAGATTCGTGTGACTGATAAAAAACGCGATACATTGCAGCAAGTAATGGCATTCTTGAAAGAACAGCAATTTGGTTTGCCTTTACAGTTCAATAACTTTAAAGATTAAGACAGCAACGTCTGTAGAAGGAATTATGGCAAAGAACAACCGATTAGCCAGATTAGTCAAAGCCACTGCACGATTACCGCAATGCATTCGTACTGCTTTGTTAAGTAAAACTTTTGGCCGGGTGGTCCCGATGGTCGGCTCTGCCAAGATTCGTTATGAGGAAATGAGTGCGTCCAAAGTGGTAGTAAGTATGGCCAATCATAAAGCCATGCAGAACCATATCGGACAAATCCATGCATGTGCAATGGCCCTGCTGGCAGAAACAGCGACCGGCTTTGTGACGGCAATGAATGTTCCGGATACAGCAATTGTACTGATCAAAAGCTTAAAGGTTGATTTTAAGCGCCCGACACGCGGTGCCATGACTGCTGTTGCTACGCTCACGTCGGAGCAGCAAGCCCTGATGCAAAACTCGGATAAAGGTGAAACCCTGGTTCAGGTCACCGTTACGGATGAATCAGGTGAAGCCCCCATTCAATGTGAAATGCTCTGGGCTTGGATTGCCAAGAGCCAGCTCAAGAAATCATAATTTCTTCTTTTAGACAAAAAAATCCCAGACATTAAATCTGGGATTTTTTATTTCAAGTCATCATTGTGCTGTTTGCGATTCTAAAAGCTTCTGTTTCGCTTCTTCTGGAATCAGACGTTTGTTGCCTTTGACATCTACAGCAACAAAGGTAAACACACCTTCAGTTACCCGAATTGGGGGGCGTGAATCATCATGGCTATCCCAAACCTCGATTTCCATCTGGATAGATGTCTTGCCAACTTTGAGAATTTTGGTATAACAACTAATCACGTCTCCGACTTTTACCGGTACCAGAAAAGTCATCTGGTTAATCGAAATCGTGGCACAACGTCCCTTTGAAAATCGTTCTGCGTGAATCGCGCCTGCCAAGTCCATTTGTGAAACGATCCAGCCACCAAAGACATCACCACTCCAGTTGGTATCTGCAGGCATTGCGATCGTCTGTAGGGAAAGAATCCCCTCTGGTCTTACTTGAGAATCTGACACTTTCACTCCAGGCATTTGAATTAGGGTTGGGTATTTAACTGCTGATCAAGCCATTTTTGCAGCTCGCTTGACCGTAATGCACCGCTTATTCTAGCAATTTCGTTGCTTTTATTCATCAACACCAGCGTCGGAATACTGCGAACATTAAATGCCGAACTTAAGCGAGGATTCGCTTCTGTATCAATTTTTGCAAAAACCACATTTGGATATTGCTGGGCGACAGTCGCAAAATGCGGTGCCATCATTTTACAGGGACCACACCATTCTGCCCAGAGATCAATCAGGATTGGCAAGTCACTATGCGTGACAAACTGGCTGAAATTCTGCTCATTCAGCTCAATTGGTACCAGTGGAATCAGGGCTTGATGACATTGACCACAAGCAGGGTTGGCAGTGAGTTTATCTTCAGGGACACGGTTTTTGGCCAGACATTCCGGACATACAATAATCATCTAGCGCACTCCAATATGTTGATGTAAGAATTCTAATTGGGTCGAAACTGCTTTTTCAAACCATTCCCCATGATAAATATCAAAATGCCGGATATTCCACTCATGATATTGCACAAATGGTGCAATATTGGTCGCAGCTTCACGACTGGATTCAATGGGAATCAGACTATCCAGTTTTGCCGCAATAAACAGGACTGGAATGTTAATCTTTCTGACTTCCTGAATCGGTCGATAGCGCATCAGTTTAAAGAATGCCCGTGCAGGAATATGACCACTCCAGTAATAATCCGGATTGACAATCGACAGATAACCTTCATAACTGTCCTGTGTCGGCATAAAACATAGCTCATGCGGATCAACTACAGGTAAGGTTTTTGGTGCCATACCAACCTTGGCCCCCATATAATCCTGACTGGAAACTTTAAGCGCCTTGGGGAGTTGCTGTAAAGGATATAGTTGGGCACTTTCAGCCCCATCGACAAAAGGCACCTGTACCATCGCCGCCTGAATATTTTTCAGCTCTGCTGCAAGTGTCAATACATGCCCACCACTTAAGGCCGTACCCCAGAGCACGATCCGTTTACTGTCAATCGATTTGCGTTCCTGAATATGTCTGATCATGGTTCGCCAGTCATCGAGCTGGGCATTGATCGACACCAGTTCACGTGGACGCCCAGTGCTGCCGCCCCAATAGCGATAGTCAAATAAAACCACCGCATAGCCGGCACTGGCAAAACGCTGGGCATATTGCACCAGTTTAAATTGACGTAAGGCAGCCAGACCATGAGCCATCAGGATTACGGCCGGTTTTTCTATATTTTTAGGCCGATAAAAATCTGCAGCAATCACTTCCTGACCGCTTTTGACATACAGTGGTTCAACTGTATAAGCCTGCATACGCGCTCCATTGCGTTATCTTATGGTTATCATCATTTATAAAAATTTCAGAACAGGTTCAGCATGTTTTCAGCTTAATGCTATCATAAAGCATATCGATATAAATGAAATGATGGAGTGGCGTCATGAGCGAAAATGTAGGTTTTGCTGGTCAAATTGGTCCAGAACACGTAACTCAAGTGGTTGAGAAAGGTTTTAAATCGATTATCAACAACCGTCCGGACATGGAAGGTGGTTCCGAGCAGCCAACCAGTGCACAAATCGAGGAAGCTGCACGCAATGCCGGTCTGGATTATGTATTCCAACCAGTAGTAGCCGGTCAGATTACGGAGCTTGATGTACGCACTTTTGCCAATCATTATAATGAGTTGCCAAAACCGATCTTGATGTTCTGTCGTACTGGAAACCGCTCGAATAATTTATATCAGCTGGCAAAACAGATGGACCTGCTGGATGACTAAGTCGTTTTGGAAAGGTGTGGTACTGGTAACCTGTTTTAGCTGTATTACACCTGTTTTTGCTGCAAATGATCTTAGTCGTGCGCTGACCTCTATGGTGAGTGTCACGGGTCAAATGACACCAAGCAAGTTTCAGCAATTGATTCAGCAAGGTTTCAAATCTGTGATTGTCAATCGGCCGGATCAGGAAACTGGCAATAATGTCACGGTGAGTCAATTACGCTCTATTGCGGAAAAATCTCAAGTGAGTGTGATTTATCAACCTGTAGTGAGTGGCCAAATTTCTCAAGCCAATATTGAAGAGTTTGCTCGATATTATAATGAGTTGCCAAAGCCGATTTTGATGGTCTGCCGTAGTGGCACTCGTTCAGCCGCTTTGTTCAATCAGGCGAAATCTCAAGGATTGATTCATGAATAAAATTTTGGTCGTGTTATGTCTGAGCTTGAACTTTTTCGGTTGTAGTTCAATGAATTTGAAGCCGACTGTGGGTGTGAGTGTAGGGACGTCGATTTAAGTTTTTAAATTTCAACCCCCATAAAAAACAGCGCCGAAGCGCTGTTTTTTCGTCAGATAAGATTATTAGTTGACACATGTTGTATATGGACTTACGCGGTTAGGTGCATAACTTCCATCAGCAGCATAATCACTACTTAAACTTGGCAATGTTAATGTTGTATAGCCTCTAGTTGGTGTTTGTGCAAGTGTAGTTTTCGCTCCTACTTCTACTGCGATCCAATGAGCATTTGCTTTTGGATATTCAATGATGAAGTCAAACCGACCAGTACTATCTGTACGATAGGTCGTGGTATATGGGTGAGTCGTACTATTATTTGCTGTACCACCTAAGAAACGAACCACACGTAATGCCTGACCATTAGCCATCCAAGTTGTTGTTGTTGGATCCACCGTACATGTCGTTGCTGAGTTTGTATCTTGAACTTGTGCAGGTATTGTACCTACTAATGGATAATAATAATCACCTGGTTTAATCCAACCTTTTAGATTCGTAAATGGATAAACCGCATCTAGTTCTTTAACTTTTAAGGTAATAGGATTGCCATCCACATCGACACCAGGTTGCTCAACTATTTTCCATGCATCTTTCTGAATTTCATATTTCCATTCACCTAAAACATAAGAAGTTGGACGAATATCTAAAACCACATCCTGATTTGCCACTGGCTTCCCATCAACATCAACCAGCTGAACAGAACCTTCTTTTTGATAATAAATACCGTTACCTGTTGATGTAAGCTCTGTTGGATTAAAATTAACCGCAATAGAACCAATCGTTACTGGCACTTCGGAATTTACCACATCAATCACATGCGGTACACGTCGCTCTGTATTCTGCGTATCTTTAACTACAGCTTCTACACGTAAATCAGCAGCAACGAAGTCATAGGTTGGATTACGTAAACTTTCATCAATTACAATTGAAAATTTTGCCCAACCATTCTCATCACTTTCAATAGTAGATGCGCCATGAATATATGCACCATTTTGATTATATTGAGGAATTGTTAATGTAACTGCTTTACCAGCTTGACTTGAACCATCTAAGTCTACTACCAATACTGATACTTCGAAAGAATCACCACGGACATTTAACTTATCTTTAGATACTTTAATTTTTAAGTCCAATTCTGGCGCTAAAACTGTTGGTGAGTGCACTTGAATACTGCCAGGTAGACTTACTGAAGCACCTGTTGCAGTGGTATGGGTTGCCGTTAATTCGATTGGTAGAACTGGTAATACTAATGTACCTTGTAGTGATTTCATCGATACTTCAAATACAGCTTCACCAAATTGATTAGTAATGAGCTGTGAAGCCCCTTTAATACTAGTCGCATTTCGCGGATCAGCAATAGCTAAGCTAACTTTTTCATTCGCAACACCGCCTTGATTCTTATCAAGAAGTTTAACCGTCACAAATGCACTATCACCTGCTGAACTTAATGACACACGACTACTATCAATAGTTAAGTGATAAGGATTACTAATATCTTGAACAGCAAAATTTAGCTTCGTCTGAATTTCATTACCGCGTGGATCACGGATAGTTCCTGTTACTACAATAGATTCTAAAGCAGCAGATGTAATACCTTGTGGAATAATTAAGTCAATTGGCACTGAACCATTTCCTTGTATTACCACTCCGTCAGCACTCAGCTTAATACCTGCAGCTATCGCTTCTGGATTCAGAGTCAATCGCATTGGTGTACCAGCTGCAGTATTAATCCCCATTTCATCTTTAACAGCTGCATACACTTTAACTGTTTGCCCAGCTGTCACTGTTTTTACATCTGATGTTAAACGCGGATTTAAAGCATTTGCTGGAGCGGTGATACTAATTACACTTGTTTGCTGTAAACGATCGCCATTATTTAAGTTCGCACCAACTACGGCAAAGACAATACCATTTTTGATCAAACTAGCATCATAAACGCCCTCGGCTACGGTCACGGTAAATTCAGCTTCACCATCACTATTCGTTTGAGTTGGTATATTGCTTAATGACACACGACTAGAAGTGAGACTAGATAAAGCAATTGCAATTGGTGTATTTGGAATAGGATTACCCTTTTCATCAACTGCTGTAATTTTGACGCGAGTCTCACCACCGAGAACAGAAATTGTATCTAATGGGTCACCATCAACTGTCGTAAAGACAAGATCTGCTAAGTCTGGTAAAACCACAGTGGCTTTCTCTAATTCAACTTTACGAACTAACGTGTATGCAGAACCATCAGCACGTCGTGCAGTCGCAGTAAATTCCAAATCATTTGCAGCTAGATTCTCAATTTCAGCTTGATTTTGAGGATTAATCGTTACTTCAAATATTGCAAGACCATTACTGTCTGTCATGACTTGAGATGGTGAAGCAAAACTTACACCACTTCTTAAAGCAGCTTCATTTAACCCAAGTGAAACGACTTGGTTTGCAAAAGCCTTACCTTGTGTATCTTTCGCATTAATTGTCACCTGAATCGTCTTAGGTGTATTCACACCCAATGTAACAACATAATCAGATGCATCTAAGGTAAAGTAATCTAGAATCTGCCCGGCATTTGGTGATTTAAAGTTCAAGGTTTGAACAGCAGCTTTACCATTGCTGGTTGTCGCCGTGATACGAACACCTGGACTTACCAACTTAATCTGCTCTTGAGTACCTGCAACTTTATATTCAAACTCAAAATAAGCGTAACCATTGGCATCAGTAAGCTTAGTTGCTTCACCTGTTAAAGTGAATTGTGCTGTTTTTAACTGCTCTAGGGTTAAATCCGGTGTATTAATCGTAACTTTTGCACCCTGTAAAGCACCCTTATCAGCAGATAACGCTTTTACTGGTACAATAATTTTTTGATCTTTTGAATAATCAAATGCTTGCAGAATTGGATCAATTAAAACCTCTGCAGGTGTAGATTCAACATCAGGAGCTCTTAAATCAATACGGCGAGAAGCTTCATAATTCGAACCATCAGCACGTTTAGCTGTTAATGTAACCTGTAAATCACCTGACTCAAGGTCGCTAATCAAGTTTTGAACTTCGCCCTTATTACGTGGCAATGCCTTAAAGGTGAAGGTCACATAACCATCAGCATCAGTTTTTTGTGCAAAGGTTTGCGCACCAATGTTCGCACCTGTTGGATCAAGTAAATAAATACCATTCTTATGCGCTTGTTCATTATAGCTGATCGTTACATCTTGATTAGCAAGTGCTGTACCACCCACATTTATTGCACGTACCTTAACTGTAATATCAGTTTGTACGTTTTCTTCGATCGCAGCATAACCATCTGTATCAATAGAGATATAATCTAAAGCTTCTGAAGTCAAAGACTCTCTAAAGTTCAATTTTGCTGTCTGCGTTTTTCCGTTTGCAGTTGCTGTTACAGTCACACCATTTAAGATATCACGCTGTACTGTGGTATTTGCATATTGATATTCAAATACAAACGTTGCATAACCATCATCACCTGTAAACTGTTCAGCGGCACCATTTAAGCTAAAGTTCAACTGTGCTAACTTATTTTGAACATCCGTGGTGATCGCAACTTTTTCATTTTTAAGCGTGCCACCATCGACATCTAGTGCTTTTACGCGTACTTGAATCTTATGATCTTGAGTATAGTCAAATGAGTTTAATACTGGATCAATGACTAAAGTCTCAACTTTAGATTCAAATTGCTCTTCAGCTTGTACCAATTCAACTTTACGTTGAGCTTGACGAACAGACCCATCGGCGACAGCTGATAACACTTTCACTGTTACGCCATTTGCCAATAATGCTTCTAATTCCTGTTGGTTCTTCGGATGCACACTGAATTCAAATTTGGCATAACCTTCTGCATCCGTTGCAACAGATGAAGCGGTAAGAAGATTAATTCCATTTTCATTGGTCAATTCAATCTGAACATTTTGATTTGCCAATACTGCGCCATCAGTACCTTTTGCAAGCACAGACAACGCAACTTTAGTTTCTACATCCGTATCAATGACAGCTTTACCAATCATATCAATGACAAGAAAATCAAGCGTATTAGTTTGAGTTTCCGCAAAGTTAATAACCGTGCGTTGCTCTTTACCATTTGCAGTCGCCAATAACGCTACACCTTTCAATGCAAGGTTTTTTTGCTCTGTAGATTGTGCATCGTAGTTATAGCTAAATTCGAAGACAGCATAGCCTTGATCATCGGTATATTGCTCAGCAGCACCATTTAAACTCAAATTAAGTTTCGCTAATTCTGTACTTGAGATGTTTTCAGGACGCAATGTAATTTTTTCATTACGTAATGCGCTACCATCTTCACCAATCGCCTTCACTCGTACCGCAATGGTGTGATTTTTACTGTAATCATAAACACTAATTGGATCAATGATCAGATAATCGACTTCACTTGGTGCTTCTGCTTCTGACTTATAAAGTTCAACTTTTCTTGATACTTTGTATGCAGAACCATCTACACGCTGTGCAGATAAACGAACATTCAAACCAGATGCAAGCAATGCATCTAATTCAGATGCATTTTCTGGTGCAATGTTGACTTTAAATGTGGCTTGTCCTTGTGCATTGGTCACAACTTCTGTCGCAGAATTAAATGAAATACCACTATTGGTTTCTGTTTCATTCAATTCAATTTTCACAGTCTGGTCTTTTAATGTCTGACCATTTGTTGCCAATGCAGTTGCTGTAATCATCACTTCTGTTGGTTGATCGGTTGAGATAACTGCACGCCCACCTGTAGATACCACTAAATAATCAAGATTGATTTCTTGTTCATTTGCAGGTGCTTTAAAGTTAATAATCGTATTATTCGTCTTTCCATTGGCAGTTGCTGTAATTTCAAAACCATTTAGCAGTTTCTTTTGTGCAGGAGACTGTGCATTGTATTTATAGTCAAATGTGAATGTCACGTAACCATAATCATCAGTCAGTTTCGTCGCATCACCGACTAGACTTATATTTAAGTCCGCTAATTCTTGCGCACTAAAGACCGTTGTTAAGCTGACTTTTTCATTACGCAAAGATTGACCTGCTTGACCAATCGCCTTGACTCGCACTTGAATTGTTTGATCTTGCGTATAGTCATATGCAGCTTGCAACGGATCAATTAATAGTGAAGAGACTTGTGAAGCTTGCTCTTGCTCAATAAGCTTAATTGTTCTTAGCGTTGTATATTCAGAACCATCTTTTGCAGTTGCTTTAACAGCGACTGTTACACCACTCGCAAGCAATGCATTCAGTTCATCTTTATTTTTTGGTTTCGCATTTAAAACGAACTCAGCATTACCTAATGCATCTGTAACTAGGTTGTTAGAGGTTGCATACGTTACGCCATTTGAAACTGCAGTATTATCAATACCAATACTAATACGTTGGTTAGCTAAAACCTTACCATCTGTACCCATTGCCTTGACACGGATCTTGATCGGTGTATCTGTAGTGGTCGAAATTAAGGCTTGTCCATCTGTATCAACAGTAAAGAAACTTAAGTCAATACTATCGCTCGGAGCCTTAAAGTTAAGGCGAATATTGCTGACCTTACCATTCGCCAAAGCATTGAAATTAAGACCTTTTTTCGCCAGCTCTTCTTGTTTAGGCGTTTCGTTATACTGGTAACTAAGTTTAAACGTTGCATAACCTAATGCATCAGTGATTTGTTCTGCTTGGGTCGTAAAACTTAAGCCTAACTGCTGCATCTGCTGATTAGTTAGGGCAGATTTTAATTGAATTTTTTCTTTTGCTAATGGGCTTCCATTGACATCTAATGCTTTTACACGAACGGTAATTTCTTGATTTTGCGTATAGTCAAAACGGGTTAAGATTGGATCTACCATAAGGTAATCCACTTGACTCGTTCCAGTGTCAATAATCGAGTTTGAAACTAAATCAATTTTACGAGTAACTGAATGCTTAGAACCATCATTACGATAAGACACTACTGCAACAGTTAGGCCTTTTTCAATTAAGGTATTTAATTCAGTTAAATTACGTGCTGCAACTTTTAATTTAAATTCAACTTTACCTTGTGCATCTGATACAAGCTTAGTTGCTGTGGCATATGAAACACCATTTGAAATCGCAGTTTCATCAATACCAATAGCTAATTCTTGATTTGCAAGAACTGCACCATCAACACCAAAGGCTTGCGTACGCACTACAATTTCAGTTTGTTGATTAAGTGCAATTTGAGCTAAACCATCAGTATCTAAAGTAAAGTAATCAAGGCTGACTTTGTCACTGACACTCTTTGTATTGAAGTTAACTTTAATTGTTTGAGTCTTTTGATTAGATAATGCCGTGGATGTAAAAGTAATCCCTTGCTTAGCCAACGCTTGCTGTTCTGCAGATTTATTATATTGATACTTATAAACAAACGTTGCATAACCATCTACATCTGTTAAAACTTCAGCAGCTGTACTTAAACTTAGACTCAACTTATTCAGCTGATCATCTGAAAGTAAAGATTTAATTGATACTTTTTCATTTTTAAGAGGGCCACCTTTTTCACCAATTGCTTTTACTTTAATCGTAATGTCTTGATTCTTAGTAGGATCAAAGTTTTCATTGATTGGGTCAATTAAGAGATACTTAACTGCTTCAGTTGCAACAGCCTTATCTTCAACAACAATTTTAATATTATTGCTAATACCGTTATCTGTTGTAAACGTCGCTGTGATCCCTGAAGCCTTTAATGCTTCTACAGCTGCTGCTGTTTGCGATGCTGGTGTTTTAATTCTGAAAGTGACATAACCCTCTGCGCCGACAGACTGACTTTCATTTAAATCAAAGTTAACACCATCACTACTGCCTTCTAACTTAACAGCATTCGCTACAGCTTCGCTATTCAAGGTAAGTTTGATTTTACCTTTTTTCGCAGCATGACCATTGTTCGCAATCGCTTTTACCTTAATTTCAACACTATCAGACATTGCATTGATTTTATAAGATGAAGCGATTTCTAAACGTTGAATAGCTTCTTGATCGGTTGCACTATCATCTGCAGTAATAACATCAACAGTAATGGTCGCGAATTTCTCAGGGTTCTCTAAGAAAGTTGCTTTAAGTTCAATTCCTTCATCTTTCAAAGCAAGTGGTGTATCAGAATTACTTTTTAGGATAAATTCCGCATAACCTTGTGCATTTGTAATGGCTTCAGTTTTATCCAAGGTCACACCACGACCTGATTGATTGGTCTCCAGGCGAACTTTTTTACCTGCTAAATCTTGTTTATTGGAATTTTTGGCATATACACGAATACGTGCTTCGCCATTTTTTGCAGCAATCGGTGCATCAGGCTTAATAATTTCAAGTTTATCGACAATTGTTGCAATATCTTTAAATGTTAGAGACGTAGTTGCTTGCTTTTCTGCACGATGCTCATCAATGAGTTTAAAGTTTAGTGTTTTAGAGGTATCTACAAGCTGTTGAATTTGTGCCGCAGTTAAATTTTTATTTGCTACAAGTTTAAAATTTGCTTTACCTTCACTATCTGTCTGTACAGATGATCCGTTGCTAATTACAAGCAACCCTTGTAACTCAGCAGGTAAAGACAATTCAACGGTTTGTCCTGGCTTAGAACCACCTTTTGGATCAGTCACTTGGACAAAAAATTCAGCTGCCCCATTTGGTAAGTCAATCGTAAGGCCTTGTGGCACATCTAGAGTATAATCACTAACAATTACACTAGATTTTTTAATATTAAGGGTATATACCTGTTTAACTTGTGTGCCATCTACAGTTGCAGTTAATTGCACCTTACCTGATTCAATATTAATCGAAGGAATTTTAAGCTCAAAAATAGCGATGCCATCTTCAGCTGTAGCAACTAAGGAACTTTTGCTTGTTACGCCTAACTTATCTGAATCATTAATCGCTAATCGTACATTTTTGCTAGAAATTCCACCTTTATCCGCATTTAATACTTGAACTGCAATTTGGATTGTAGAATTATCTACAACTTGGACGGTACTTTGGCCATTTTGATCTTGTAAAGCAATATTTAAACTTTCAGGAATTTGCGCTGTATTATTTGTGGATTCATTTCCTGTTTCACTAGATCCGCCTGAACCTGACTGATTATTATTTCCCTGATCATAATATCCATCACTACCGCCCCCCCCACAAGCAACCAAAGAAATTGACGTTGCTAAAACTGTTGTATTTACCCCTAGTTTTTTTAAATTTATAAACAAACTCATGATTATTCCCGCTAGATATAATAGTTAAGCAGCCATAAAAAAATAGCTTTTGGCTTTTAAACAAAATTTACTCAAATTAGCAAAAATAAGCAATCTAGTTACATAATTTACATCAGAAACATTGTAAATCTTACATATAAATATTTAGTTTTTGAGACTTGGGAGGCAGTTTATGCACGACCTCATCATCATTGGCGCAGGCACTGCAGGAATCAGTGCTTATAATAAAGCCATTAAACACACCCAGAATATTTTAATTATTAATGATGGCCCATGGGATACCACCTGTGCACGTGTGGGCTGTATGCCAAGTAAACTGCTGATCTCATCTGCAAATCGTATGCATGACATTCAATCCGCAAACAACCTCGCTTTACAATATGATGCTGTAGTAGATACTTCTGGTGTCATGCAACGTGTGCATATCCTTAGAGAACGTTTCATTCGCGCAACCTTAAAAGGCGTAGATCAATGGGAAACTTCACATAAAGTTTCTGGGCATGCAAAGTTTATTGATGCGCATACAGTTGAAGTCAATGGACAATCTTATCAGGCCAAAAGCTTTATTGTTGCTGTAGGCTCACGCCCCAATATTGATGAAACTCTAAAGCAAAAATTAAAAGACAAATTCATCACTTCCAATGAAATATTTGAATTTTCCCAATTACCTAAGTCTTTAGCAGTGATCGGGAGTGGCATCATTGCAATTGAATTAGCTCAAGCCATGCAACGCCTGGGTGTACAAACCACAATGTTTGCGCGTAGTCAAAAAGTAGGTGCTTTAACTAGCCCAATCTTACAAAAACTGGCGCAAGAGCAATTCAGCAAAGAGCTCAATATCAAATTTAAAACCTTACCAGATGAGATTGAGATCCAAGCTGATAAAATAAAGATTAACTTTACAGAAAATGATCAGACTAAGAGTATTGAAGTTGAATATGTCTTAGGTGCTACAGGTCGGCAAAGCAATATAGATCGTTTAGGTCTAGATCAACTCAATTCAATATTCAAGGACATCAAAAACCTTCCTATCGATAAAGAAACCAAACAACTTGCAAACCTACCTATATTTATAGTCGGTGATGCCGCACCTGATGCGCCGATTCAACATGAAGCCGCGCATGCGGGTAAACAGGCAGTTTATAACTGTTTAAATTATCCGGATGTAAAGCCTATTCCTGCCTTAATCCCATTGGCGATTGTATTTTGTCATCCTGAAATGGCGATTGTCGGAAAAAGTTTTAAACAGCTGGAAGATCAACACATCGAATTTATTCGGGGATTCGTCTCTTATGAAAATCAAGGACGTGCACTGGTTCTGGCAGAAAACTCAGGTGGAATAGAAGTTTATATTGCTAAAAAATCAGGTAAATTACTTGGTGCAGAACTCTTTTGCTCCCAAGCAGAACATCTGGCCCATTTACTGGCCTGGATGATTGATGCTGACCAGGATATTTATCAGATCTTAAAGAAACCTTTTTATCATCCAACTTTGGAAGAAGGACTCAGAACTGCATTTAAACATGCTCGACGTCAATTGGATGCATTGCTATAAAGGAACTATAAACCTATTACGCTTTAAAATTGGTTCTTGCTCTAGTCTAATATTGAGCAATGTTGATGTTAAATTTATATATGACATATATAAGACAATTATTCCGCGCATAAAAAAATCCCCCTCTGCCTTGGCGGAGGGGGATTTCGAATAATGAGCTGGCGATGACTTACTCTCACATGGGTAACCCCACACTACCATCAGCGCTAAGAGGTTTCACTTCT